>CANHKE010000114.1 GCA_947461155.1 Cytophagaceae bacterium
AAAAAACTCGCCGTTGACAATACCGTCTACGTCCATTGCTGGCGTGGCGGCATGCGCTCCGGCAGCATGGCTTGGCTGTTAGAAACGGCTGGTATCCGCGTAAAAATTTTGGTGGGAGGCTACAAGGCGTATCGAAATTTTGTCCTTTCGAAATTTGATGAAGCCATTCCGCTGATTGTTTTAGGCGGAAAAACAGGAAGTGGAAAGACGGAAATATTGCTGGAAATGAAGCGACGCGGCGCACAGGTCATTGACCTGGAAGGCATCGCGCATCACCGCGGATCGGCATTTGGACATTTGGGATTGGAAGAACAACCTACATCGGAACATTTCGAAAATATACTTGCTGGTGAATTGATGCAGCTGGATTATACGCGAACCATATGGATCGAGGATGAGAGCAGGCACATTGGAAAGGTTTTTATGGGAGCGCCCTTTTACAACCAATTGCGTGCGTCACCCGTTTTGTTTTTGGATATCGATGCGAAATACCGATTGCCCCATTTAGTCGAAGTTTATGCCCATTATCCCAAAGAAGATTTAGCCCGCGCGATCGATAAAATCAAAAAACGCCTCGGCGGCGACCATTATAAACATGCGTATGAGGCGTTAGAGGCGGATGATTTCACGCAAGTGGCTGCGATTACTTTACATTATTACGACAAGGCCTATGTACACGGACTGGAGATTCGGGAAACGGAAAAAATCCATAGACTTCTTGTCGAAACGTTAGACCCAACCAAGCAAGCGGATGCCGTTATGGCACATCCCCTTTATTTAGCCAACAAATGAACGACGCCTTTTTACAGAAAATATTGACGCGGCATGTGGACACGAAGCCTTTTCCGGCGACGTCCGACATCAAAAAGTTATTTACCAAAATAGTCTTGGCGCTGTTTCCAGAACAAACGCGGAAGCAAATTGTGGATATGTCCGATTTAACATTGGTCTGGGAAAGCATTGAGCATGGTCTGGAAAGTATCTTGCATACAATGAGTCAGGATTTGTCGGCAAGCCCACAAGCAATCACGAAATCTTATATGGCCCGGATTCCGGGAATTTACGATTTACTTTTGACCGATGTCCAAGCGATGGTGGATGGTGATCCGGCCGCGACCACGGATTATGAAGTCATTCGGACCTATCCCGGATTTTATGCGATGGCGTTTTACCGCCTTGCACATGGTTTGTTTTTAGAAAACGTACCGCTCATGCCGCGTATTTTGACTGAATATGCGCATTCTAAAACCGGGATTGATATTCATCCCGGCGCTCAAATTGGGCCCTATTTCTTCATGGACCATGGGACAGGCATTGTGATTGGGGAAACCTGCCAGATCGGTGAGCGCGTAAAATTATACCAAGGGGTCACACTCGGCGCACTATCGGTTTCGAAAACCATGGCCTCCACGAAACGACATCCGACCATCGAAGATGGGGTTGTCATCTATTCGGGTGCCACCATTTTAGGCGGAGATACGGTCGTAGGTAAAGACTCGATCATCGGTGGAAACGTGTGGCTCACCCGATCGGTCGCGGCAAATACCAAAATTTACCACCAAGAAAATTTAAAAGTAATCGAAGAATAACATGGCGGCATTATTGGATTTAGTAGGGAACACCCCACTCGTAGAGCTAACCAAATTACACGCAAATCCACGCGTACGCATTCTCGGTAAACTCGAAGGAAATAATCCGGGAGGTTCGGTCAAGGACCGTGCGGCCAAAAACATGATTGAATCCGCCATCGCGCGCGGAGACATTAAAGCAGGAACCAAATTGATCGAGGCAACTTCCGGTAATACAGGCATTGCACTAGCCATGATTGCCCGCTTATTTGGTTTGGAGATCGAATTAGCGATGCCGGCCAATTCCACGCGGGAACGCGTGCTGACCATGGAGGCTTTTGGTGCAAAGGTTACGTTAACGGAAAGTATTGAATCCGCCCGTGACTACGCCGTAGCCAAAGCTGCTTCCGGCGAATATATCCTATTGAATCAATTCGAAAATCCCGACAATTATTGGGCCCATTACAAAAGTACGGGACCTGAAATATTTCGTGATACTGCCGGCCAAGTCACGCATTTCGTAAGTTCGATGGGGACAACCGGCACGATTATGGGGACCTCCATGTATTTAAAAGAGCAGAATCCGGCGATTCAAATCGTGGGTTGCCAGCCTACGGAAGGATCCAAAATTCCAGGCATTCGCCGCTGGCCGATTGAATACCGACCGAAAATTTATCAACCCGAGCGTGTCGATCGCATCATGGATATTTCGGAGGAAGAGGCTACCGCAATGACGCGCCAATTAGCCAAAGTCGAAGGGGTATTTGCCGGCATGAGTAGTGGTGGAGCGGTAGCGGCGAGTGTCCGATTAGCTGCCGAATTAGAAGAAGGAATCATTGTCTGTATCCTTTGCGACCGCGGAGATCGATATTTGTCAAGCGGGTTATTTGGTGAGTAACACCCCTAACAATTGGTAATGCGTCGGCGAACCCCAGCGCATTTGTTGGGTTCCCTCAATCGAATACGTTTGCACCTTTCCGTCCACAAAATTCATGTGCATTTTCTTCTGGGTGTCAAACAGGAAATTGGTCTGCGCCATTTCTATTTCGATGGATGCGGGACGTTCGAGTGCGTCCAACTGAATCTTCAGTTTTTTCACGGGTAGATTTTCCCCGATTTTCAAGGAGTACCAAAGAAAGCCATCTTCAGATAAGTTGTCATAGCTTTTATCAAAAGCAGGCTTATTTAAATCGGATTCAATAAACAGCGCCCATTCCTTCTCCCAATCCATATCTGAAATCACCTTCACTTCCTTCTTCCCATCCAAAATCATGGTTTTATGTACCTTTTTTGGCTGCTGGCCCATACCCTTAATTTCTTGCTGCAAATAGGTTGCTATCGGAAAATAAAGTTGCTTTTGCGTCGCTGGGGTCTCCTCGGTACAGGCCGATGCCATCCACAGGAATCCGAGGAAGCTTACCAATAAAAATACGCGGGATTGAATTTTCATACTGGGCATAAAGGTAAATAAAAAATCCTTGAAGTTGGCCGACTTCAAGGATCTGAAACTTAGGCGGTCAGCATTTCGTCGATGGGAATGCTGAGGACTTGCGTTAGGTTAAATAATTTTTTCGCGTTGGGGTAATGTTTCCCGGATTCCCAATAATTGTAGGCGCTTTGACTGACGCCTACGGCTCGGGCGACTTGGTTCTGGGTGAGTTTTTTCGATTGCCGCGATTTGATCAGCAGCACCGAAAAGAGGTGTTTGGTTTTCATACATGATAAGGGTTAGGTAAAACTTTATAGGAATATGAAATCTTGTCCTGAAAAAACCAATCATTTGACCTAAAAAAACCAGATAATATAAGGTAATTGATTGCCAATGTCGCCAAAAAACCTACAACTAAACCAGTAAGAAAATTAATGTCTAAAATGGAAAGCACAAAAAAAGGGTCGGCGAGAAATTCCCACCGACCCTTTTGAAAAAATGGACTTCTTACAAATTGCGTTTCTTCAATTCGCTTACAGCAAAATCCGCTGCACGAGCAGTCATCGCCATATACGTTAAGGACGGATTCACGCAAGAAGCGGAAGCCATCGCGGCGCCGTCTGTCATGAATACGTTTTTCACCTCGTGTACTTGGTTGTGCTTGTTCACGATTGAGTTCTTTACGGAAGTACCCATGCGGGCTGTACCCATTTCGTGAATACCCAAACCGATGTGCGTGTTCTGACCATTGTAGGCATTGATATTTTTGAAACCAGCTGCCTCTAGCATTTCAGCGGCATCGTTCATCATATCTTGACGCATTTTCAATTCGTTTTCTCCAAAATTAGCTTCAAACGAAAGCACAGGTAATCCCCACTTATCTTTTTGATCGCTTAACGTAAACCGGTTATTTGGATCTGGCAAAATCTCACCAAAACCTCCGAACCCTACGGTCCATTGACCTGGATGTGTTAAGCTTTCTTTGAAATCAGCACCGAAACCATCCTGACCTACGCCACGTCCCCAGCCTTCACGACTCGCACCACCTTGGTAACCGAAACCACGGGAATATCCACGCTTATCCTTGCCCCAGTTGCGGTAACGCGGGATGTATAAACCATTTGGCCGAGAGCCAAACATGTAATCTTTATTGAAACCATCTACCGTCGCACTCGCGCCTACGCCCAAATGGTGGTCCATGATGTTACGACCTAATTGGTCCGAATCATTACCCAATCCATTTTGGTAACGTGTAGATTTAGAATTCATCAAAATGGACGTTGACCCAATCGCACCTGCATTCACAAAAATGATTTTTGCAAAATACTCTTTGGACTCCAACGTGTTTTGATCAATCACGCGAACCCCTTTTGCTTTTTGTGATTGCTCATCGTAGATGATTTCAGCCACAATCGCATTGTGCACCATCGTCAAACGACCGGTACGCTGTGCAGCCGGCAAAGTTGCCGAAAGTGAACTGAAATACGCGCCATATGGACAACCACGCATACATTTATTCCGGTAGTTACATGAGGAACGACCTAAATCCGTGTGCTGCTTTCCTGGTTTTGTTAAGTGTGCCACGCGACCAACAGTAACGGGACGACCTAATTTCTTGTTCACTTCATTTTTGAAATGCACTTCAGGCGCTGTCATTTGCATCGCTGGCAAGAAATCAGAGTCTGGTAAAACATCCAACCCTTCTGCTTGTCCTGAAATCCCTGCAAATTTTTCTACGTACGAATACCAAGGCGCTAAATCATCATAGCCAATTGGCCATGCCGTTCCGATTCCCTCTTTCTCATTCGCCAAGAAATCCTCGCGGTTCCAGCGATACGTTTGGCGGCCCCATAACAACGACTTTCCACCCGTGTGGTAAGCGCGGATCCAATCGAATCCACCTTTTTTCTCGATGTATGGATTTTGTTTGTCATTTTCGAATAAATAGCGATGCTCTTCAGCTGGCGTATATCCGGTTCGCATTCCTGCCCAATATTCTTCAGCAGCCATGTTGGTAGGCCGACCGCGGTGATCGAATTCCCATGGATTTTTCATGGCCGTTTCGTATCCTTCGATGTGCTTGATCTCGCGACCACGCTCCATCACGGCTACTTTAAGTCCTTTTTCGGTTAATTCTTTGGCAGCCCAACCGCCCGAAATTCCGGATCCGATGACGATCGCGTCAAAGGTTTGGGTTTTGATTGCATCTATATTCAGATTCATATGCTTGTGTCGTTTGGGGATTAATAGGCGAATGATTTTTGATCCGGTTTCATGTCCGAAATGACTTCGAAACGACCGGGAACGGGTTCGTAAACGAAAGAAGCTTGAATCCCTTTTTCAGACGTATAATAGCCTAAAAGGGTCAATTCTTTCATCACACGCCAGAATGGAACGCCACCAGCACCTTCCAAAATATCCTTGTCCACGTTATCGCCAATCTTCACTTTACTGGCAGAATAGCTCTTCATTAATTCTTTGGTATCCGCTTCCAAAAGAGTCAACATCGCCACTTGGGCGTCTGATGACTGGTTTA
>CANHKE010000115.1 GCA_947461155.1 Cytophagaceae bacterium
CAAGTTTCATGATGTTTTGTAAATTTTCGCGTGCTGCATCCGTAAATGAAACGGGTGAATTATTTGACATATAAAAAACGATTGCCCACGTAAAAATAGTTAAATTTAGCCTGCTATTTCACGAATTAAGGCTTAACAAATTTTAATTTTTAGGCGCACAATAATTCGAACACAAATTAGTTTAGGTTAAAAACACAACGATGATTTATTCCATTCTTTGGGCAGACGACGAAATCGACTTATTAACACCCTACATCATATTTCTAGAAAACAAAGGCTATCAAGTCACCACCGCAAATTCAGGTGCTGATGCGCTGGATTTGGTGAACAAACAGAAGTTTGATGTACTATTCCTCGATGAAAACATGCCGGGCATGTCGGGATTAGAAGTGTTGATTTCCATCAAACAAATTCGCCCAAATCTTCCCGTCATTATGATTACGAAATCAGAGGAAGAAGAATTAATGGAAGATGCTATTGGTTCCAAAATCGCCGACTACCTCATTAAGCCACTGAATCCCAATCAGTTACTACTTTCCGTTAAACGTATATTTGATAAGAAACGGTTGGAGGAAGAGAAGACGAATTTGAATTACCAACAAGAATTTAGGGAGTTGTCGATGCGTTATCAAGACCGTTTAAACGCGGAGGAATGGGCAGATATCTACAAAAAATTAACCTACTGGGAACTGGAAATCGACCAAACCGAAAACAAATCGATGTCGGAGGTTTTGATCAATCAAAAATCGGAGGCCAACGTCCACTTCTCTAAGTTCATTGAGAATTCATATGAAAATTGGCTGCAACATCCGGATGCAAATACCCCAATTTTATCCCATTTGATGATGCGCAAGTTTGTGTTTCCGCGTATCAATGATAAGTCGCCGTTGTTCTTTATTTTGATCGATAACCTACGTTATGACCAATGGAAGACCCTAGAATTATTCATCCAGGAATACTTTCAAATGGAGGAGGAAAAGACGTATTATTCCATTTTGCCTACGACCACGGCATATGCCCGCAATTCCATATTTGCGGGGATGATGCCGTCTGAAATCCACAAAAATTATCCTGATAAATGGGTTTTTGATTTAGGCGATTCCGAGGACGAAGAAGGCTATAATAAACATGAGGAGTTTTATTTAAATGAGCAATTAAAGCGTTTACGCATTCCCGCGAAGACGTCGTATCACAAGATCATACACCAATATCAAGGAAAACAATTGGTTGACAATTTCAATAAACTCTTAACAAACCAATTGAACGTCATCGTATACAACTTTGTAGACATGCTCTCACACGCGCGTACAGACATGGCGATGATTAAGGAATTAGCTCCAGATGAATCCGCTTACCGCAGTTTAACGGCGAGTTGGTTTCAACATTCTCCCTTGTTTGATTTATTAAAACGGATTTCGGAGAAAAAGGGACGCGTGGTCATTACGACAGACCATGGTATGATTCGGGTTCAAAATCCGATTAAAATCATTGGTGATCGTAGCACCAATACGAATCTGCGGTATAAGCAAGGGAAAAATTTGAATTGGGATCCGTCGAACAAAATGTATGTGAGTCGCAAACCGGAACAATTATTTCTACCGAAGCCGAATATGTCGACGACCTATGTATTCGCCAAAGATGATTACATGTTTGCGTATCCGAATAATTACAATCAATACGTGAATCACTACCGCAATACGTTCCAGCATGGAGGTATTTCGTTAGAGGAATGTATCATTCCCGTCGCATATTTAGTCGGAAAATAGCTTAGATGGAAGCGGTCAACTCGATTTTGCCGCCTTCGCATCTCAAGAATTTGCCAGGGACTTGACGCATCGTATTGTAATCATGGCTTGCCATGATAATGGCCGTTCCTTGGGCTGTTAATTCCTTGAACAAGTGCATGATTTCCAACGAAACTTCTGGATCCAAATGACCTGTAGGCTCATCAGCAAGCAATAGAAGGGGATTGTTCAACATGGCGCGCGCAATACAGATACGCTGTTGCTCTCCACCCGATAATTTATGTACTCGCTTATGTATCGCGTTCGACATGCCCACTCGTGCAAGCACATCTTCGATGCGAGATTTAATTTCTGCTTCATCCGTATGACCGGTTGCCTCAAGGACGAAAGCTAGATTTTTTTCAACGTTGCGATCGGTCAACAATTGAAAATCTTGAAAAACGAAACCTAATTTCCGACGTAAAAATGGAATGTCTTTGCGTTTGATAGCGGTCAAATCATACCCAACCACCTGTGCTTGTCCTTGATCGATTGGCAATTCAGCAAAGATGGATTTGAAAAATGTACTCTTTCCACTTCCGGTCCGACCGATCAAATAGTAAAAATCACCTGCCTCAACTGAAAGATTGATATCCGTTAAGGTTGGAATTCCTTCTTGGGAAACACTAACATGTTCAAAAGACAAGATAGACATAGACTTATTGATTTGCTTTGGCGTGATCAGCTAAGAAAGTGGCAAGGCCAGAATCTGTCAATGGGTGTTTTGAAAGTGCTAAGATAGCAGATAATGGACCCGTCATGACATCTGCAGCTGCTTCCGCACATTTGATGATGTGCATTGGGTGACGAACAGACGCCGCAAGAATCTGTGTATCAAATTCGTAGTTATCGTAGATTAAGCGAATTTGCTCGATCAATTCGATGCCATCGAATGAGATATCATCCAAACGACCAATGAATGGAGATACGTACGTCGCACCTGCTTTGGCAGCTAATAAGGCTTGGCCAGCAGAGAAAACCAACGTACAATTTGTTTTGATTCCGCGATCCGAGAAATATTTCAAGGCTTTGATACCTTCTTTAATCATGGGGATTTTTACGACGATTTTGTCGTCTAATTCTGCTAATTCTTCGCCCTCGCGAATCATTCCTTCGTAATCGGTCGCAATAACTTCCGCAGAAACATCGCCATCTACGATATCGCAAATAGCCTTATAGTGACGTAAAACATTATCTTTTCCACTAATACCCTCTTTTGCCATTAACGACGGATTGGTTGTAACCCCATCCAAAACCCCAAGATCTTGGGCTTCTTTAATTTGTGCCAAATTCGCTGTATCAATAAAAAATTTCATGTGTGTACGATTTAGATGAACAAAAAAATGGCAAATTCACCGCTACGACCTACCTACCCTTGCTTCGATCAAGACCTGGGGGATTCAGAGGGAGCTGGTAATTTGCCATTGCAAAGATGCGACAATCACCGCTTTTTTCAAAATATATGCCAATAATTTCCAATTTGACCGTAACTTTAATAACTATTCAAAAAACATGCGCTTTACCTATTTCATCCTCCTTGGTATTCTAACCCTCTCCTGTTCATCAGATGCTGATTCATGGCTAGAAGAGGCCAAAAAACGCTTAAAAGCTGGCGAAACCGTTTCCGCTAAAGAGGCGATTCAAAAAGCAATCGACAAAAATCCAGGCCTTGCAGAAGCCTACAACTTACGAGGGGTCATCCTTTTTCAAGAAAAAGACTTCGTTGGCGCCGAAACCCAATACCGCAAAGCCATCGAATTAAAACCCTCCCTCGTCCAAGCTCAATTAAACTTGGGTGCCTTGATGATGGAAAATGGCAAGTGGCAGGAAGCCTTTCAGCCAACCAATGAAGCCGTCAAATTACAACCGGATTCAAGCGCGGGATATTTACAACGTGGCATCGTTTTGGCCGCTTTGGGTAAACCGGCGGAAGCAAAAGCAGACTTCACCGCCTGCCTGAAAATTTCCCCCAATGAAATCAATGCGCATTATAACCGAGGAAATATTTATTTCCAGGAATTAAATTACCTGGAAGCTATCCAAGATTTTGAAGCGAGTGTGGCTGCAAACGCTGAATTTGGCAAGGGATATTACGCCCTAGGACTTTCGTATTATCATGTAAAAGAACAGGAGAAATCGTGTTTGGCGCTCCAACAAGCCAAAAAATTAAAGTACCCAGGGGCAGCTGAAGCCGTTAAAAATCTGTGTAACGAATAAACAAACCGACTATGAAACAAGCCTTATTTATTGCTGGAATTCTATTTTCAATCATTTTTACGTTGTTTACTTACTGGCAATTTAATGACCCAGATCCGATACTTTGGGTTCCTGTATATGGATCTGCTATTTATGTTTCCATCCAAGCCATTCGTGGCCAGGTAAATCGAGAATTAATCGCAGTTTTATTCGTTTTAAGTGCAATGGCAGGTATTCAGCTATGGACTGAGATGACCGCATGGGAAGGATTTATGACGGATGGATTAGCGATGAAAACCATGAACCAAGAGTTAGCCCGCGAAGCGGTAGGCCTTTGGATTTGTTCCGCCGCATTTGTCCTTTTTTACAGCTTAGCCAAACGCAATTAATATGCTCGATCTCGGATTAAATTCTGCCATTTTACCTGACTTGTCCCTGGAACAAGTCCTTGATTATGCGCATCGGGCACAATTTGCCTGCGTCGAAGTCATGTGCTGGCCTTCCACAAACGCAGATACGCGTCGGTACGCAGGCGTATCACACATCGCTGTGGACCAATTGGATTCACTCGGTCTTTTGAATTTAAAGACCTACCTCAAACAGCATCCCGTAAAGATCTCCGCGCTGGGTTATTACCCAAACCCCATGGATCCGGATGAAAATCAGGCATCCTTTTACCGCGAACACATTAAAAAAATTATTCGCGCGGCGGCTGTACTCGAAATCCCCGTTGTCAATACGTTTGTTGGCCGCGATTACACGAAAAATGTCGCCTCAAACATCGCCAAATTCGCAGAAGTTTGGCCTGAAATCATTGCACTCGCGGACTCCTTGCAGATTAAAATTGGAATTGAGAATTGCCCCATGTTTTTCACTGACGATGAGTGGCCGGGTGGTAAAAATCTCATGACAACGCCCAAGATATGGGACCAATTATTTAGCATTATCCCATCGGCCAATTTTGGATTGAATTACGATCCATCCCACATGGTTTGGCAGCAAATGGATTACCTATTTCCAATCCATCATTATTCGGAACGTCTACACCACATTCATCTCAAAGATGTCAAAGTTTATGCCGATAAATTAAATCGAGTAGGTATTTTAGCGAACCCATTGGAATACCATTCACCCAAAATTCCAGGGCTAGGCGATATTCATTGGGGGAAATTTATCTCCGCACTGCATGATGTTCGCTACCGCGGACCGATCGTGATTGAAGTCGAAGATAAGGCATTCGAAGGTTCACCGGAAGATATTAATAAAGCCATTCATGCGGCCAGAAACCACATGAACACCTTTTTACCTTAACGAAAAACGGGAGCCTATCAGCTCCCGTTTTCATTTTATTTACTTGGCTTTTTAAATATGCTCGGATCGACAGGCACATTCAGTTCAACAGAAGTAGTATCCACTTGCATCATACCGCCCATCGGGCTAGCTGTTTCAATGGTAATGGGAAAATACAATCCATCCACCGCTTTATAATTGGAGATATTAACTTCTGTGTCAACCGTCTGGCCGTTGG
>CANHKE010000116.1 GCA_947461155.1 Cytophagaceae bacterium
AGCTGCCTCGGGCGTGTTGCACAAAGAATATCACGAAGAAGAATTTAGTAAGACGGGTGGTGATTTTCAGATGGTTCAATTGTGGGTGAATTTACCGGCAAAGGATAAGATGTCTACACCCAAATACCAAGCTATCGAAAACAAGCAAATTCCTCGTGTTCCCGTACATTTAGGTGAAGTGGAAGTGATAGCGGGTTCGTATCAAACGACGTCTGGTGCCGCGAGTACGTTCACACCTGTTCATTTGCTGAATGCGAAATTGAGTCAAGGAGGAAAAGCCATTTTTGATTTTCCAGCCGAATACAATACGGCTTTGGTGGTCATCGATGGAGAGATTCGCGTCAATGGAGTTGAGTTAGCACCAGAAAATCATTTTGTACTTTTTGACACAGATGGAACCCAATTTGAAATTGAGGCTACGGAAGATTCAATTGTTTTAATACTTAGCGGTGAACCCATTCGTGAACCAATTGCTTCCCATGGGCCATTTGTCATGAATACGCGTCAAGAGATTATGCAGGCATTTGAGGATTTCGAAATGGGGAAGTTCGGGGAACTGGAGTAGAGAGTAGAGAGTAAAGAGTAGAGAGTAAAGAATCTTTTAAAAGTAAAAAGCCCCAAGGAGATTCTTGGGGCTTTTATATTAAAAAAGAAAATACTTCTCTTTACTCTTTACTCTTTACTCTTTACTCTTTACTCTCTACTCTCTAGAAAGGCAAATCATCACCACTCTCAGCCGCTAACGGAGGAAATTGGTAACCACCTGCTGGACTAGCTTCTACGTTTGGAGGAACACTTGGGCTTGAGCCGGTACGATCCAACCGATACGCACGAATTTCCGTGTACCAGCGTTCGTTATATTCACGTGATTCCACGTTAAATTGAACTTTCACGATCTCTCCCTCTTGAACGGGAGCTAGGTCTTGGGTTTTATCTCCCCACACCGACATGCATATTTTCTTAGGATATTGATCTTGTGTTTCAAGGACAAACTCTTGTTTGATCCAGTTTGAACCATTTTTACCTGTTCCTGTAACCTCAGGTAATTTCTTGATTAGTTTTCCGCTTAGTTCTAAAGCCATTAATTGAAATATTTGAATTTTTGAATTGTTGGCAAGTAAGCAAATATTTGGTAATTTTACTAACCGTTTTTGGCGATGTGGTGAAATTGGTAGACACGCTACCTTGAGGTGGTAGTGCCGCTTTAGGTATGGGAGTTCGAATCTCCCCATCGTCACGAAATTTATTGTTTAATCTGTAAATCATGTTGAAGATGAAACCTTACAGTGTATTGCTTTACTATAACTATACGCCTATTCCGGATCCGGAAGCGTACCGGGTAAAACATCACCTATTTTGTATTGAGAACAACTTGTTGGGGCGTATCATCGTCGCATCAGAAGGACTGAATGGCACCGTATCTGGGCTGCACGCAGATTGCGAAACCTACATGCGTTGGTTGGAAAATGATCCCATTTTTGCCGGGTCAAATTTTGACTTTAAAGTAGAATCGCACGAAGCACACACCTTCAATAAGCTGCACGTGCGTGTGAAAGCCGAAATCGTACACACCGAATTCCCGGTAGATCCCCGCGTAAAAACGGGCAAGCATGTTAATCCAGCTGAGTTTAAGGATATGTTGAAAAACGACCCAGATGTCGTGTTAGTTGACATGCGCTCAAACTACGAACACGAATTAGGTCGATTCAAAGGTGCGTACACCTTCGATATGGAGAATTTACGTGATTTGCCGAATCATGTGCATGAAATTGACCATCTGAAGGATAAAAAGGTCATCACCTATTGTACGGGTGGTATTAAATGTGAAAAAGCTTCCGCTTATTTACTAGAAAAAGGCTTCAAAAATGTATATCAATTACACGGAGGCATTATCAAATATGGACTTGAAGAAGGTGGTGAGGATTTTGATGGTTCTTGCTACGTGTTCGATAATCGCGTGGCTACAGCAGTGAATGCGGTCAATCCGGAAGTTATTTCTACGTGTCATGTATGTCAAATAACATCTGACCACATGGTTAATTGTGCGAATCCTGATTGCAATGAGCATTTGGCAATTTGTCCTTCTTGTTTAAAGGAAATGGAAGGGGCCTGTTCGCAAGCTTGCAAAGAGCATCCGCGCAAACGGCCTTACAATGAAAAAGGATATTATTCAAAACAGTCGGTGGGCTATTCACCTGAACTCGGTTTCAAATCCTTTGGCCGAAATGAAAAAATTGAAAAAAGGAAAATGGCTCAATCTTGAGCCATTTTCTTTTCTTGAATATGATATTCTTGGATTAATGGTGGGTTTTCTGGGCTTAATGTAAAGTAAACCTCCAGCGCTCCCTTCGCTCCTTCGATGACAAACGTTCCCCTTAGATTATTCTCCGGAACGATTTCATGAACTTTTTGAATCGTTCCAATTTTGTTGAATAAAGGCATCGCCTCCTTGCGAAGCAGTTCAGGGAAATAGTCTAGGAAGAAATTCTCTGCAAAAATACCTGATGCTTCCGCATTTTTCCATTCAGGCAATATGCGCATTAATTCAGCTTGTCTTTGTTTTAAAATGGCTGATGCCACTAATGAACGTGGTTTGAGTTGGGTTGCTGCCAGCAACGAATCCATTACTTTCAGGTTGATGTAACTCGCCGGCGCATAGGTGACATTCGCAAACGAAATAATGCCTACTTCATAATCGGGATATATGCGCCAATTACTACCAAAACCTGGTAAGCCTCCCGAATGACCGATGGATCGCCGACCTAAATCGTCCTTTAAATAACTTAATCCATAGCCATAAGCCAAATAAGCTGGCGCTTTTCGTCCATTTGGGTAGGTATAATTTGGGTTAAAATCGTTCATATTCCATGGGAATTGCATCTCACGAAGTGAACTGCGTTTCAATGGCCCCACTTCGGCTTCATCGCGTTCAGGCCATGCACGTAAATGAAAATTTACATATTTACTAAAATCAGTCATGGTTGTGATTAATCCGCCCATCGCGCCATACGCCCCGTCGTGTTCCATGGGTTGTTTAACCCAGGTATTTTGTAGCCAGCGATAGCCGTGCGCTAGTTTGTTGGCAGGTATATCCGCATATTCCCAGTAGGTGTCATGCATCCCGAGTGGTTTGAAAATTCGTTCGGTGATGTATTTTTGATAGCTCATGCCACTGACATTCTTAATGATTAATCCCAGCATGGCAAAGCCCATATTGCTATACTCATAGCTAAGTCCGGGATTCATGGAAAATGTAATTCCCTTTGTTAACATCGCTTCAAACGCCTGGTCAGTAATGCCTAATTGGCGATCTCCCCATGGATTATCTTCTGGAAATCCAGCGCCATGCGTTAATAAATGCCGAATGGTGATTTCGGGGGCATCTTTCGTGATTGATTTGGTTGATTTTAACGCTGGGATATACAAATGAACTGGATCATCTAATTTTAATTTTCCAGCGTCGCGTAATTGCAAGATGGCCATGCTAGCAAAACTTTTTGACATAGACGCGATACGAAAATCGATATCATCAGCTGCAGAAATAGAATTTTCCAATTGGGCTTTCCCGAATGCCTTGGTATGAATCAATTTTCCTTGATACACGATTCCGTATACAAATCCGGGCATGTGTGATTGAGAAGCCTGTTCCAGAAAAAGTGCGTCAGCCGTGGGGATAAACGACTTAATTTTTTCCAGATTACTTTGTGCTTGCATGTCCAAGCAAACCAATCCAAGTAGGAAGAGAATATACTTCATTTTTTCTTTTTAGCTATGTTTTCTTGAACCCGAAAACGCGTAATATCCTTGATTAATTCCAACGGCATAGGTAAATGATACGGAAATTTAACGGATCCCTTTGCACCCTCATAGGCACTTAATCGCTCACTGAATTCCGTCAATGCACGTGGCGTGGGATAAAATCCAATGTGATTATTCCACGCCGCAAAATGCACCACATTGCCTAAATATTTAAATGTAGGCATTCCATACGCCATCGTTTCTTCCGTATCCTCAGGAACTACTGAACGAATCGCATCACGTACTTCGCGTAATATTTTCTGCGTGGCTTCAGGAAATGAATTAATGTAATCTTCCATAGGTTTAGGCTAATTTTCGGTGTCTAACAAACAAGAATAAGGGAAATGCAAACGCAAAACCAATCAATACCGTTGCGAGTAAATAAAGGTAAAGGTATTTGATTTTGATGCGGATACCTTCGGCCAACATAAAAAGAGTTCCGGCAATCGCTCCCGTCCAAAAATCACAGGTTAAACTTTTGGCATATGGATTGTCTACCCAGGTACTTTGCATGAATGCCATAACATCAAAATGTCCTTGATTTGCTTGCATGCCTTCAAAAACATAATAAGCGGTAAATCCCCCACCTACGATGGACAGGGCTAAATAGAGGTAATGTGCATGTTTCATTGGATTGATTTTATGGTTATTTTTCTTCCTCGTAATTCAATGGTGTCATTTATTTGTTTTCCCATGAGCAATTCACCTATGGGAGAATCCGCCGAAATGGCGTAAAATGTCGTTTCCGCGCAGGAAAGTTTTCCGAGACCTACCGACAAATAATAATGCTCGGCATCTGTTTCGATAAAACTGCCTAACGCAACACGTGCCGTATTTTCAGATAGATCAATGCGTTGCAGTTGTGCCAACTGGCTTTTTTGCATGTCTAAACTTGCGCTAATTTTATCCATTTCGCGCTGCATCATTTCCCTGCCTGTTTCAAATTTATCACCTGCACTGCTTTTGGTATCTGAATCGCGGGACTCCTTGGCTAATTGATAGTCCTTTTTTCCTTGTTCCATCCGTTCTTCCAAATGGAAAAGGATGACAGAATGAATTTCGGCTTTGCTGCAGGACATATAAATGAAATAGATTTCGAAAATTATCAATAATTTCGCGGATGACCTATTTCTCTCCCACCGACTTAATTATAAATCCAGATGGTAGTTCCTACCATTTAGCGATTCGCCCCGATCAATTACCAGACCATTTGATTTTAGTAGGTGATCCGGAACGGGTGCCTGTCGTTTCTCAATACTTTGATCGAATCGATACGCAAATTCATAAACGGGAATTTGTGAGCCATTTTGGGGAATTAAATGGCCGAAGGTTGGGTGTGATTTCCAGTGGAATTGGGGCGGATAATGTGGAGATTGTATTGAATGAATTGGATGCTTTGGTCAATATTGATTTCAAAACACGCTTAGCTAAATCGGATAATAAATCCTTGAATTTAATCCGAATTGGAACGTCAGGAAGCATCCAAGAATCAATTCCTGTGGATACGTTTTTGGTTTCTGAAGCTGCGATTGGCTTTGATAATTTAGCGCAGTTTTATGGTTTTGAGGGAGAAAATATGCTCCCAGTTGATTTATTAGCAGCTTGGTGTGCAGAAATCCATTACCCAATTCCTGTATATGGCGCCAAAGCAAGTTCGAAATTAATGGATATGTTTTCGAATATTCCCTTG
>CANHKE010000117.1 GCA_947461155.1 Cytophagaceae bacterium
GAAGTGTAGGTTTTTACCATCCATGTAAGGGTGTACATTATCTATGTATATTCCTTCATATCGTAAATCTTCTTTTTTATAATAATCAAACGTTCCATCACCCTTATTTAACCAAATTAAATGATTAAACATTATTCCGTTGCATTGCATTGGATTGGAACAACCATTGTTTAATCTATACAAATTACCATAATGAAAGGGCCTTAAAATAATATCCAAAAACCCATCTTGGTTCACATCCAAAACCCAAAATTCTCTAAATTGTAACTGCTTATCGTTCCAGACAGGGGAGCTAAATAAAGGAATATAAGTACCATCCCCTTTTCCTTTCCAAATTTCAAATGCATTGTATTGGTTAAAGGCGTCACCGTCCTCCCTTGCTACGCTGATATCTTTAATCCCATCGTTATCAAAATCATATACCTTGATGGAAGTGGCACCCATCCCCTTCTTAAAAAAAGCAGTTGGATTTTTAGATTCCCAATAAAGTTTAAATTTGTTTATGGTTTCATCAAATTTATAAACACTAATTCCATTGAGATGTTTAGTAGTCAATGGGTCTCCTCCGCCATAATCTGCCATTATAATTTCTGCTCTTTTATCTCCCACAACATTTGAAAAGTTAAATGTAAAAGGGTAAGTCATATCTTGAGTGATATCAAATATGTTATTTTCTACCTTAAAAACTCCCATGGAATTTTGAGTGAAAAATCTCATACCACTTGGACCATTTCCTTGCACACCAGGAGTTCCACCTGTGTCCATTAATCCGTCGTTATTAATATCCCCTAAAGCAGTTCCATGAAAATATCCTTGATTTTGAGAATCATTTACTTTTGTCCATTTAATATTTCCTTTAGATTGTATTTCGCCAAAATAGGTATCTCCTTTCCAATCCTGAGGTCTAAGGCCAATTTCATTACCATCTCCAATAGCAACATATTTATCTATGATTTCAAAATTTCTGGCATTCCAAAACTTAATGGTTTCATCCTCTTTAAAATGCTCCCATTTACCATTTATCCTTTTTAAAACCTGAGAGGGCACAGCAGGATTATCAATTTTATATGTAGAAAGATTAGCATTCGCAAAGTTTCCGCCAACGGCGCCTGGATAAAACATATAATGTTCTCCATCACTCTCATAATAAAAAGGTCCACTTACATTGTAAAAGCTTGTTTGAATATTCTGAGCAGAAACACTAGAGTTGATAGTAGTTTTATTCATTTTTAAAGAAACGCTTTTGATTTCAGCAAAAACTGCAGTAATATTTTTAGCTGAATTAACAGGCAGTATGAAACTTGAATCAATACCGACATAATCGCCCTTCCACTCCTTAAATTCCCAACCCTTGTTCGAAATCGCTGTTAATTTAACGTTAGTCCCACTCGGATACTGCGCCTGGGTCGCTAACGCAACCACTTCCTCTTTCACCGTTCCGTTCCCTTCAATCGTCAACGACAAGGGATACTGTCGTTTCTCAAAAATGCCTGTCACTTGTTTATCCGCATCCATCGTCAGCGGGGCTGGATTACTTGTTCCTGTCAAACTTCCACTCCATTGCTTAAAGACATATTCGCCTGCGGGAGTCGCTGTCATCGAAACCACCGAGCCTTTTTCAAACGCGTTCGATGGCGGTGAAACCGTACCCCCATTTAACGGGGTCCAATCAACCGTCAGTTTTTGTTGGATTACTTCTTTGGTACACGAAAACACCAATAGGGTGCTCGAAAGAATGAGTAAACGTAAACGCATTTTTTAGAAAATTAAGTGAACTAGGTAACCTAAATTAATGCATACAAGCCAAGCAATTAAAAATATTTATTTAACGGCATATGTCCAGCGTTCATCCGGGTGTTTCCTTACATTATGAGTTCATTTAGACAGGTGCAATGGACAAACCCATTTGCGTTATTTAAACAAACCCAAATCCCTTCCGAAATTCCAATTACCCGATAATTAATCTTCCTTTTGGCATTTAATCACTAAATTTGAACACAATTAGCCGTTGCTAATGACCATTGCGTAACAATCATGCCTAAGCAGATAAAAATTTCGGTATTAATGGCGGTATACAATACCGATTTCGATTTGACGAAAAGAGCCATTAATTCCGTTTTAAAGCAAGATTTTCAGGATTTCGAACTCATTATTATCGACGACGGCAGTACCGAAAATGATCGCAAATCGCTTTTGGAATTCATTGAGCTGCACGAAGGCAAAATCACCTACATACGACACAAAAATCGCGGACAAGCCGAATCCATTAACCGAGGGGTTATCAATAGTGTGGGTGAATTCATCACCATTTTAGATAGTGATGACGAATATAAGCCCTTTCACCTAAGCGCTTGTCTGCAAGAAATGGAACACGCAGATCTGATTTGTTCCACCACGGAAACCATCGTGAATTCTATTGAAGACTATTATGTCCCCGATAAAAACGACCACAACATCCCCATTCATTTAGACGACGCGGTACTTTTTGGGACGTTATTTGGGCACCAACACGTCTTTAAAAGTATCCAATTCGAAGGAGGATTTGCGGCGGATTCCGCGTTTTACGAGAAGGCCAACCAGCAATTTCGGGTTAAGAAAGTGTTTCAAAAATCCTACATCTATTACCGAAATAACCCGAATAGCACCTGTGCCGTATTAAAAAAGGAACTCGCGTTAAACCAATCGAATGCACACGCCTAGTCAGCTCATATTAGCCTGCCACCTAACAGGCATCTATGACGTCAATCGAAATACGACCTTAGCTGATGACACCTATGCACTCGTGCAGGATTGGGCAGAATCCGTTGCCCAAGCGAATCTGACAGGCATTATCTTTCACAATAATTTTTCGGATGAAACGTGTAAACGCTATCAAAATGAACATATTTCGTTCATTCGAGTTGCATACAATCCCGAATTCAACCCAAATGTGTACCGCTATTTCGTCTACCGCGATTTTTTAGCCACATACCCAGAACCCATCCAGGGCGTTTTCGTGACCGATGTGTCCGATGTAACCTTAGCCCAAAACCCGTTTAAGCATCCCTTTTACACGAACCACCCCACTGCCCTATTTTGTGGAAATGAACCGAAACCACTTCGCAACGATTGGATGATCGACCACGCTACACACCTACGCGGGCAAATAAATGACTACCAAGCGTATGAAGACCGATTTGCCAACGAGACACTCTTAAATTGCGGGATTTTTGGTGGGGCATTCCCTGTATTTTCCGAATTCCTGCAACAATTATGCGAGATTCATGATCAATATAATCGCGCAAACAAGACAGCCTATACCGGAGACATGGGAGCATTCAATTACCTAGCCCGAACGCGCTTTAATCAAAATATACGGCACGGATTTCCCATAAATACGGAATTTAAAGCCTACCAAAACGACCGAATGGATTGTTGGTTTAGACACAAATAAGTGCTCCGCTGATATTTAAAACCAATCCAAACAGATTTAAATGGTTGGCTTAGCGTGAAAGCACTACTTCTTACCTACTTAGGTTTAAAGAAATAAAACTAATAATTTCAAGAAAATTTTATCCGATACATTGCCCATGGAAGTACATCACCATACCCACCACCCCAAAAAGCTAAAAGAATACATTCAAGAATTTTTAATGCTTTTCTTTGCCGTTTTTCTAGGATTCATGGCGGAATACTACCTCGAATATAGAGCGGAACGTCATAAGGAACATGATTATTTGACGAGTATGGCGGTTGATTTGAAAAACGATTTGGCAGAAATGAAAGCCAGAGATTCTGGCATGGTTCAACTAACTATTTCAGGGAACAAATTGGTTCAAGAAATTTACAAACCTATTTGGGTAAAGACCGACATCGACTCGATTTATATACATAGCATTCAGATCGTAACGCAATTCATCCAGGTAAGATTTTCTTCAGGCACGGCAGATCAACTTCGAAATGCGGGGGGGTATCGACTCATACAAAACGATGAAATCGTGGATAAAATTTCAGGCTATGAAAAAGGAAAGGTTGAAATGGAGAGACAACTAGCTTCCATTATGGTCCATTGGGCCGACATACACCGCATGCAAGATAAAATCCTTCACTTAAATGTATTTCCGGGTTTAGATAAAAAAGGGAATGTCATCTATGACCGAAAATTCTTAACCAAAATAGAAACGCAAACGGGTAGTGCATTTCTTACCGAAGACAAAAACAGATTTTACGAATATTCGAATCACGTCAATGTCGTTTTTGGCTATGTTTCTTTCTACAAATTGATGTCTGAAAGGCAGCAAGAGAAAGCAAAAGAATTGATCATACTATTAGAAAAAGAATTGAATCATTGATTGACAATCGGATTATCAAAACACAAGCACCGATACAGACTCCGCCGCCAATTCTAGATTTAACTTATCCAAGCTAATATTCTTCTTACCACCTTCGTTTTGAATAAGGATAACGATTTTCCCATCTGGACGTTTGAAGGCTGCCGCTTGGATTTCCGCTGGCACAAGGAGCCCGATGCGCACCGAACCTGGCGGAATAAACCGGGCCGCCTGCATGACGATGTAATAGGATTGATTTCGTGAAACAGCTTGCCCAGCGATGGTTATCGCACCCAAGCATTCGGTACACCCACCCGGCGTATGCGGTCCGTAATTCTCATCTGATGCCAAATTCCATTCAATCACCGCTTTGGCATGATTCGTAACCGAACCCAAGATGACATTTTTCATGTGCCACATAAACTCAGACGTAAAATCCCCCTTCGCTCCTGTCCATTGCTCCGTAAAATATAAATCCTTATCCGGATGCGCCGTTTTGACTTTGCTCATCGCCGATATATTCCCGTCATATAAATGAAATGCAGAGCCGTTCACATATTTTCGGACTTCAGGGTCATTCAACAGATCAATCGCATATTCAGGATGATCGCAATTGTGGTCGTATACGATGATTTTGGTTTGAATATTTTGCTTTTGAAAAACAGGCCCCAGCGCATTTTTGATAAAATTAGCCTGCATCTGTGAAGTCATGTACATGCTTGGGTTGTTCCCTGGATTAAGCGGTTCATTTTGTGGCGTCAGCGACCAAATCGGAATACCTTCTTTGGCCATCTCCTGAATGTACGTAGCCAAATAATTCGCATATGTCACATAGTACTTTTCCATCAATGAACCACCCTTGCTGTAAAAATTATCCTTCATCCAAATAGGCGGTGACCAAGGAGATGCCATGATTTTGATGGCTGGATTGATCGCCATAATTTCTTGAAGCACCGGAATCAAGTCGGCCTTCGATTTCGCCAAACTAAATTCCCCAGGCACATCCTCATACGAAAACACCGCAGAATCTAAATCGGACGCACCTACACTAATGCGCAAAACAGAGATCCCATTTTTGCCGAATAACTCCTGCAATAAAGCAGCCCTTTTCTGCGGTTCCAAGCGATAAATTACCTGTGCACTTCC
>CANHKE010000118.1 GCA_947461155.1 Cytophagaceae bacterium
GGAAGTTCTTTCGTCACATCTGCATGCAATCCCATCATGTGACTGATATGGGTAATGAAGGCCTTTTCCGGTTTTATTTTAGCAATGACCTCTAAGGCTTCGTCTAAGGTGAAATGTGAAATATGAGTCGTTTTTCGTAAGGCATTAATAACTAATACCTTGGATCCTTTTACTTTTTCAAGTTCTTCGTCGGCAATAAAATTAGCATCCGTGATGTACGTAAAATCCCCAAAACGAAAGCCCAAAACATCTAAAAAATAATGTTTGACTAAGATAGGGATAATGGGTACTCCCGCGATGGAGAAAGGCTGATTGGATATTTCGTGCACCTCAATTTCAGGCACTCCGGGGTATTTATCTTCGCCAAAAGCGTAGGCAAATTCCCGTTTTAATTGCGCAATGACGGGTGCTTGTGCATACAATGGGATGCTGGATTGTTGGGCATAATTAAATCCACGAATGTCATCCATCCCCGCTGTATGATCTTTGTGTTCGTGGGTGTACAACACGGCATCCACCCGCTGAATCCCAGCCCGCAAGATTTGTTGGCGAAAATCCGGCCCCGTATCGATAATAAAACTTTTACCCGCGGTTTCAATATGCATGGATACACGCAAACGCTGATCACGAGAATCTGTGGAGGAACAAACCGCACAGGAACAAGCGATCATCGGAATCCCTTGCGAGGTCCCGGTACCCAGAAAGCGTACCTGGATCGGGGACATCAACTTATTCAGTTAACGACTTAACAGTCGAAACAAGCGCATCAAAATTAAGTGGCTTAGCCAAGAAATCATCGAAACCAACGGCTTTGAAATCTTCCATCGAGTAATTACGGGCGTTACCTGTAATGGCAATCATGGGGATTTGGGCTTTTTTAGCATCTGATAAGGCACGTACCGCTTTGGCACAATCCATACCATCCATAACCGGCATATTGATATCAAGTAATAGCACGTCAAAATCAGCTTTCGCTAATTCGTCTAACACTTGCTGACCATTCTTAACGGCATGGATTTCAAAATTTTGAAATTCTAAAATTTTACGAGCTAAATTTTGGATGACAGAACTGTCTTCAGCGATCAATACTTTTTTCATAGGAGTACATTATAAATGGCAGAGGCAAGCCTCACAATAGAGTAAAAATAGGGAAACAATTGAAATTAAGCAATAAAAAAAGCGACCCTTTTGGAGTCGCTTTTAAAATGAGTTTGAAACCCTTATTTAACATAGATGGAAACAGATACTTTATCCCATTCCAATGATATTTGACCTTCTGGAGAAACACCAATGTTGAATTGCTCCGTCATCGCATGCTCGCTAACTTTTCCCGTCACACGCAAAACGTCTTTTTCCGCTTTGTACGTATAAGCTCCCCATTGCTTCGGATCGCTATTGAAAATAACCGTCCATTCCGTTGTTCCAGGAATTGAAAACATCGAATAAACTCCTTTCGCCAACGGCTTTCCTTGGATCGTTACGTCGTTTGAAAATTCAATCGTCGTCGCCTCGTTCGCACCCGTTCTCCAAACTTCACCGTAAGGAACTAAGGCTTTTTGCTCTTTGGTACCAAATACCAAACGACCTTTAACCGATGGTTTTGCATATTTAACCATTACCTCTGTTTTGCCAACCTTCTGAATAACAACAGCTGGCGGAGATGCTGGTGCTTTTTGTGCAAATGCACCAAAACTCAAGACACTCATTAAAATCACTAAGTACTTTTTCATAATTCGTTTTCGTTTAAATTTTTACAAATTAAGCCAATAATTCAATTTCAACACCAAAGATCGGTTTCGAATTTGAAAGGTCTCCGGGAAATAATTATCCGTGTACACTAAAAACAAATCCGAAGCCGGCTTATAGCGCCACTGCAGGCGCGCATTTAAATTGATATTTTTGGTTTGTTGGTTCAACTGAAAGAACGTCGCAAAGAACAATTTGTTTGAAAATGTGATATCTATTTTTGGACGAACAATCCAAAACTGCGAAGAAACCTTCTTGGCAGCCATTTTTTCGGTGCCAGGAATTTCCACATCTTGAATGTCGTTGTAATCAATCGCCATTGAAACAGAACCATACGGCTGGAAGCGATACCCAATATCTCCTGTAATACCCGTACGCCATCCATTTCCAAAATACCCACCAAAACGTGATGTCAGCGCATAGGTAAACAATTTGATCGGCGACGAACCATAGCGCATATTCAGCGCATACCAATCGTGTTCTGAACCTTTCAGCAAGGGCGTATTTCCCATGCGTGTCGCATCAAAATTGTATTGCAGTTTGACAAAATCGTAGGACAAATACACCCCAAATGTGGAGCGATCTTTCATGGTACCATCAAACGCAACATAGGTCGTATTATCCGTGTAATCTCCTTGATTATTCCAATAAGTCATCGACATCGCCTTCAAAGACGTGTAAAATAAATTTGTTGACTTATTTTTAGGATAAAAAATCTTCGCTACTTCGGGTTGAATTTGGAAATAATTAACACGCGGCACATAACCGACCTCCGGGTTATAATTCTCCCCTACCCATTGTTCTTTGATCGAAAAGGCCCAGTTGTTGTCTGCATAGGCTAACGAAGCCGCTTGCGAAAAATCTCTTGGTTTTTCCAAGGGACTGAATGTTTTGGCATAGAATAAGGAACCCGTCCAAAAATTATCTTTAGAGGCCAAATTATATTCAAAACCTACATCTCGGTTATAGGCCTGAAAACCGTTGGTCTTCTGCAGTTCGGTATCTATAAATGACTGTTTATTCACCATATACACTCCAAAATTTGAGCGTGCAAACAGTTTGCGCTGGAGCGCGACCATGGAATAATTTTGGGTGGGAACTCCTTTGGCATCGATGCGCTCCGACTGAACATTCAGTGCGCCGATGCGCCAGTCTTGGTTTAATTTTCCACTCAAACGCGCGCCATAGGTGATGGGTGTCTGCTCATAAATACCTGTTTTTGCGTTTAGGGCTAAGCCAATCCGACGAGAGAAAAATGGCCGAATACTCTCCGTTCCGAACCCATCAAACAAGTCGGAATTCTCAATAAAAAACTGGCGTTTCTCGGGGTAAAATAACTCAAATCGGTCCAAGTTGGTTTGTTGGCGATCCACATCCACCTGCGAGAAATCCGGATTCAAGGTCATATCCAAATTCAATCCCGAGTTTATCGCAACCTTTATATCGCCACCGATTTGATTCCGAAAGGCTGTTGGGGCTTTGGACTCATAATTCGCAGTTACACCTGAAAGTACATAGGGGATCACCGAAATATTCTTTTTGGGTGCTGGCGGTGGTGTATCCCAAACCAAGACTCCGGCATATGCGAGTGATGCCGTTGGAAATTGGCGCGGAACGGGTGCCCAAGCTGATTTTTCTTTGGCTTTTAAATCGTATCGGGAAAAATTGATGCCCCAACGGGATATGTTGTCTTTGTAGCGGATCGATTTGAACGGGATGGCGGCTTCAAAAATCCAGGAATCTTTTTTATAAGTTGTCGCAGACTCCCATTTATTGTCCCAATTCAGATTTACTTTGGCGCCTTCTGACATTTGACCATCCCACTGCGCGCCCGCCGCATTAGCTCCAAACGCGAAACCTGTGGTTTTATCTTCGAAAGTATCAATGAAAACCAAGAAATTATCATTGACACCAAAGCCAAAATCCCGCTTCATGGACTCTACCACAAAAGCACCTGGCTCTTTCAAAAAGCATTCGGCGGAGATATAGATGTATTTTTCATCATACGCAATTTTTACGTCCGTACGCACCTGCGCGCATAGGGAATCATAGGGATTACACATAACAAAATCGCTCACTGCAGCTGATTCCAACCAAGCATTTTCGTCCAACACGCCATCGACTTTAATCGGCCCCGTGCTTTTTTTAATATTTACTTGGAAACGCTCATTGATTTTTTGCGCATTGGCTATATGTATAAAGCAGAAAATGCAGCATGCAAGAAGTAAGAGTCGATTCATACGTTTCAAATAGGTCTAACAGAAAATCAAAGATAAGTTATTTTCGCGAGGGGCTTGTGGGTCTTATGGGGCTTGATTATTTTTGCACCATATTTAACCGAGACTACGCATGGGAAGAGCATTCGAATTCCGAAAAGCAAGAAAATTTAAACGCTGGGGCCAAATGGCAAAAACCTTTACCAAAATCGGTAAAGACATCGTTATCGCTGTCAAAGCTGGTGGCGGAGATCCAGCATCCAATTCACGTTTACGTGCGATCATCCAAAATGCGAAGGCGGTTAACATGCCTAAGGAAAATGTGGAGCGTGCCATCAAGCGTGCGACTTCCAAAGATCAAGAGGATTACAAAGAGATTGTATACGAGGGATATGCGCAACATGGCATTGCGATTCTGGTAGAAACAACGACCGATAACATCAATCGTACCGTAGCTAACATCCGATCGTCCTTCACAAAATGTGGTGGATCACTGGGAACTACGGGCATGCTCGATTTTATTTTTACCCGTAAATCCGTTTTTAAAATTGCCGCGAAGCCAGAAATTGATTTAGAGGAACTTGAGTTTGAATTGATTGATTTGGGTGTGGATGAGGTATTCTTGGATGAGGAAACCAATCAAATTAATATCTATGGCGAGTTTACGGCTTTTGGTGGTATTCAAAAATATTTAGAGGGCGCAGGATTTGAATTAATGGGAGCGGATTTCGAACGCATTCCGGATGAGACAAAAGAATTGACCGATGCGCAGGTGGCTGATGTAGAAAAACTCATCGAGCGACTGGAGGACGACGAAGATGTGCAAAATGTCTATCACAATATGGGATAACAAAAAGGCCAGTCGATTAACGGATGGCCTTTTTTTAGTCAAATTATGAATAGGGAAAGCATCTTTTTCGCCTTAGCTTTGGCAAACCTCAAAGGTTTGCCAAAGCTCAAAACCCTGAATCCGAGTCCTACGATTTTAAACGGTATAAATAAGGTGCTTTGTGTGCCCCTCCCGTAAATTTCTTTTCGATCCGCTCCAGGATATCTAAGCTCAAAATCTTTCGCTGGAAATTCGTTCGCACTAAGGTCTTCCCTAAAATTGTCTCATAGACCATTTGGATTTCAGACATCGTAAATGTCTCTCCCAGTAAATTAAAGGCGACTAATTTTTCGTCCAACGACTGCCTCAAGGCTTCCAAAGCCTTCGTCACAATTCGATTGTGATCTAAAAATAATTTAGGCAAAGACGCGATATCCACCCAATCCGCCGCGTCCGAAACATCCCCTGGATTCACATTCACTTTGGAATAATCCACCAACGCATAATACCCTATCGTAATGTAACGCTTGGATAACCAAGCTAAATCCGAATCGGGACCACCCATCGCCTCATTCACGTCACGGTGCTCTTTCGCCGCAAGCACATTTCGCTCCAAATCCCCAAACGTATAAAACTGCTCC
>CANHKE010000119.1 GCA_947461155.1 Cytophagaceae bacterium
TATATGTGCCAATTTATCAATTTGAATTATCTGGAAATTATCACGAGTATACCTATGGGCCAGTTTTTGATAAAAATGGCGATATGTTAGTGACCTTAAATTTAGCTTGGATCGGTTTCGGGGAAGGTAAATTTTCGAAATGGCGCGGTTGGCTTTTGAAGATTAAACCAGATGGTACCATGGAGCCACATTCAGCTGGTTTACGCTCTCCTGCAGGATATTCGATTAACGACGAAGGGGATATCTTTTATGGGGAAAATCAGGGGGATTGGGTTGGTTCTGGTCGCGTTACCCATTTAGCCAAAGGTGATTTTGCTGGTAACCCAGGGGGTTTGAAATGGGCCAAAGAACCCAATAGTCCGTTCAAATTAACACTGGAAGAAATTCAAGACAATGGCGCGCCGATGTACGAAGCAGCTGCCAAAGTGAAAAACTTGAAGTTGCCTGCTGTCTGGTTTCCACATGCCATTATGGGAATAAGCACTTCTGACATTTTGCAAGATTCCACGAAAGGAAAATTTAGCCCATTCCCAGGTCAATATTTTGTGGCTGATCAAGGACAATCCAAAGTGATGCGGATGGGATTGGAGAAGGTGAATGGGGTGTACCAAGGATTTTGTATCAATTACCGGGAAGGATTCCAATCCGGTATTTTACGCGAGCGTTTTGGCTTAGATGGTTCCATGTTTGTAGGTATGACGTCTCGTGGATGGGGCTCAACGGGAAAGAGTGAATTTGGACTGCAGCGTCTATTTTGGAATGGCGAGATGCCATTTGAAATTGAAAATATTCATGCAAGACCGGATGGATTTGAGCTTAGTTTTACCCAAGCCGTAGATGTGAATTCGGTTAAAAAGGCGGCTTCTTATGCCTTGCGATCGTATATTTATAAGTACCAGCATCAATACGGAAGTCCGATCATCGAATTAAAAGATCTGAAAATTTCAGCTATTGAGGTTTCGGCAGATAAGCGTAACGTTCGTTTGGTCATTGACGGTTTACGTCAATTTTATATCCACGAATTCAAATTAGAAGGTATTCGCAATGAGGCTGGGGATCCATTGCTTCATGAAACAGCGTATTACACCTTGAATCAAATTCCTGCCGGAGCGCGGTTAGCTGTATCAGATGCGAATAAAATGCAAGCGGAAAAGATCGAAAAAGTCACCAATGTTGTCGCTTCCAAAACAAAAAGCAAATCCATTATTTCAGATGCTGAAGCGATGGCTTTATTGAAAAAACATACCTGTCTAGCTTGTCACGCGAAAGAAGCAAAAGTAGTGGGCCCATCTTATGTGGATATCGCCAAACGTAACTATACAGATAAACAAATTTTGGCTTTGGTCTATAAACCAAATCCACAGAACTGGCCAGATTATGCCACTGAGATGGCACCGATGAGCCATGTCCCGGCTGCGGATGTGCTCAAAATCGCTTCGTGGATTAATGGGCTGAAAAATAAAGCCTTACTCAATCGAGATTAGGACAAAAAAAAGGCCGACAAATTATTTTGTCGGCCTTTTTTTTCATGTGTTAATTACTTCGGGATAACGGATCCTTGTATCGTCAAGATAATTTGCGAAACCTCACCATTATTTACAACAGTAATCGTTTTATTAAAGTTTCCTGGTCTTCCTGCAGAATTGTACGACGCAGTTACTTTACCTGATTTACCGGGCATAATTGGCTCTCTTGTCCATTCAGGAGTCGTGCAACCGCATGAAGGTTGAACATTAGAGATAACTACCGGTGTCTTTCCCGTGTTTGTAAATTCAAAGCTGTATGAAGCTTGCGTGCCTTCTTTAATTTTACCAAAATCGTGTTTCTCTGCCTTGAAATGGATAGCTCCTTGCGCGTTTGATTGAAAAGCGAAGCCTAAAATGAGTGCGAGTACTCCTAAAAATTTCTTCATGGTTATTTTATTGGTTTACTTAGTTGAGTGACAAATCTATAACAATGGGGAGATTCGGCAAAAGAAATGACTGAGTTTTTCAAAAAGTTTGAATTCGAACGTATTTGGCCGACAAGGATTTTGTTGTATTTTTACACGTTACATTAAACAAATACTCTTGTCTTTGACTCATAGCTATTCATTTTCTAATCCTGGGATCTCATTTGATCCGAATCAGGTAATGGATAATTATCGACTTGCCGCGATAAGTCGGGCATGTAGTTTGCTTGTTCGGAAAGAGGTATTTTCAGGTCGTGCGAAGTTTGGCATTTATGGCGATGGAAAGGAATTATGCCAAATAGCCCTTGCCAATGCCATGCAACGTGGCGATTATATTTCAGGCTATTACCGTGATCAAACCATTGGTGTAGCGATAGGAGATCTAACTTGGCCGCAATATTTCGCCCAATTATACGGACATCCCGACATACAATTTGATCCACATTCGGGTGGCCGACAAATGAACAATCACCACGCGACGCGATGGCTCGATGCCCAAGGCGAGTGGTTGAATCAAACAGAAAAATTCAATACGGTTGCGGGAATTTCCTCTACAGCTGCGCAGATTCCACGTGCGTTGGGCGTGGCTTATGCGTCCAAAATGTATAAGGAACGTCCTGATTTACAGGAACATAGCGAGTTGTTTTCGAAAGGTGGCCGCGAAGTTTGTTTTACGACGATTGGTGATGCTTCCACGTCCGAGGGGATGTTTTTGGAGTGTATCAACGCCGCAGGTGTGTTGCAAATTCCGATCGTTTTCTCCGTTTGGGATGATGGATATGGGATTTCGGTACCCATTGAATTCCAAACGACCAAGTCCTCGATTTCAAAGGCTTTAGCGGGGTATCAACGAACAGATACGGAGAAAGGATTGGAGATTTTTCAAGTGAAAGCTTGGGATTATCCTGGACTGGTGGCGGCATACGAACAAGCAGCACGTTTAGCGCGCGAGGAATATGTGCCGTGTTTGGTGCATGTGATCGAATGTACGCAGCCACAAGGTCATTCGGCGTCCGGTTCGCACGAAAGATATAAATCGGCGGAACGTCTTCAATTCGAGCAAGATGCGGATTGTAATTTGCGTTTTCGGGAATGGATTGTGCAGTCGGGCATTTCAGATGAAGGGACGCTGGCGGCCATCGATGCGGAGGCGACGATCGAAGCGCGGCGTTTTCAAAAAGAAGCTTTTGCGGCCTATATGGCCTCGATTGACGTAGATAAAAAAGGCTTTCTTCGGATTGCTAAAAACCTATACGATTCCACCAATGAGCCCGGTTTAATAGCGCCAATTTTGGAAGAATTGAATCAATTATCCTATCCCATTTTCAGTGATTTGGTGCGTGCTGGACGTAAAACCTTGCGGGCTTTCCGTTTCTTCCAGGGGCCTGCAGTGAAGCTATTACGTCACTGGTTGGATGAATTAGAAACGAAAAACCACCGCCGCTTTAGTTCGCATCAAATGAGTGAATCGGCACAAAGCCCGATGCACATCAAAGGCGTTCGAGCGGAATATGACAAAGAGCCCGTTTTAGTGGATGGACGTGAAATTTTGAATAAAAGTTTCGCTCAATTTTTAACGGATCCGCGCGTGTTTATCTTGGGAGAAGACGTTGGAAAAATTGGAGATGTAAATCAAACCTTAGCAGGTTTACAGGATATATTTGGTCCGCTAAAAGTGACGGATACGGGGATTCGAGAGGTGAGTATTGTGGGTCAGGGAATTGGCGCCTCGATGCGCGGATTACGTCCGATTGTTGAAATTCAATATTTGGATTATATATTTTACCCTTTCCCGATTTTGTCGGATGATTGGGCTTGTTTGCATTACCGCACCGCAGGAGGCCAAAAGGCGCCGATGATTCTGCGTACGCGCGGTCATCGCCTAGAAGGTATTTGGCATTCGGGTAGTCCGATGGCCGTTTTGATTAATGGCTTGCGCGGGGTACATTTTTGCGTTCCTCGCGACATGACGCAGGCTGCGGCCATGTATCGAACTTTATTGGCTGGGGATGATCCAGGTGTGGTGGTGGAATGTTTGAATGGGTATCGGTTGAAAGAACCTATGCCTACAAACCTATTAGAAATTCAAGTAGAATTAGGTGTACCTGAAATCTTGCGGGAGGGGAATGATTTGACGATTGTGACCTACGGTTCGATGTGTCGGATTGTAATGGAAGCGGCGAGTAGTTTGGCAGATTTAGGCATTTCGGTTGAGGTGATTGATGTGCAAACATTATTGCCGTTTGATCGCTACCATCATATTTTAACGTCGATTCAAAAGACACAGCGGGTGCTGTTTGCCGATGAGGACATGCCGGGTGGAACGTCTGCCTACATGATGCAAGAGGTATTAGATAAGCAAGGTGCATTTTCTTGGCTGGATAGTCCGGCGCGTTGTTTGGCGGCGATGCCGCACCGGCCGCCCTATAGTTCGGATGGGGATTATTTCTCGAAACCGAATGTGGAAAATGTGGTGGATACGGTGTACGAGATGATGCGTGAGGTGGATCCTTCGTCTTATCCGGCGATTTATTTTTAATGACTGATATGAAGCACTATTTCAAGGAGATTGTGGATGTGATTCAAAGTACTCGAAAGGGGATGGCTTTGACATGGAAGCATGCTTGGGATGCGCGAAAGCAGCGTACGCAACATAATATTCAGGATGAGACGTATTTTGCACAACCTACGGGTATTGCAACGCTTCAGTATCCGCATGTAGATATTCCTACGCCGGATAATGGCCGCTATCAATTACACAATGAAATGGATGATTGCATTGTGTGTGATAAGTGTGTCAAAGTTTGTCCCGTGGATTGCATTGATATCGAGCCTATCAAAGCCACTGGGTTGGTTGGCCATGCTTCCGATGGTTCTCCCATTCGTTTATATGCAGCTAAATTTGACATTGATATGTCGAAGTGTTGTTTTTGTGGACTTTGTACGACGGTTTGTCCGACGGAATGTTTGACGATGACATCGGAGTATGATTTTTCTGTATTTGAAGTGAAAGAGCATAATTTTTCATTTGCAAATTTGACGGCCGAGGAGGCGGAGGAGAAGAAGCGTTTGTATGAACAGTTTGTGGCGGAGAAAGAAGCGATGAAGCAGGCGGGGGATAGTGGTCAGTCGGCAGTGGTCAGTCCAGAGTCCGATGTCCCAAGTCCGGAGGTGAAGAAGGCAGCTTTTAAGCCGAGTTTTAAACCGAAGGTAGTGGACAGTGGTCAGTCGTCAGTGGTCAGTCCGGAGTCCGAAGTCCCAAGTCCAGCGTCTGTTGTCCCAAGTCCAGCGTCTGTTGTCCCAAGTCCAGCGTCTAAGGCGAAGCCTACAATTAAGCCAAGTTTTAAACCGAAGTCAGTGGACAGTGGTCAGTCGTCAGTGGTCAGTCCAGAGTCTGAAGTCCCAAGTCCAGCGTCTGTTGTCCCAAGTCCAGCGTCTAAGGCGAAGCCTACATTTAAGCCAAGTTTTAAACCGA
>CANHKE010000120.1 GCA_947461155.1 Cytophagaceae bacterium
CAAGCAAACGAATTAACGTTGGTGCTCACCAAACCCCCAACATCCGATACGCTCGCCTATACACCTTCCTTTTACAACCATCCCAAAGGCTACCAAATCGCCGCGCCACTACTGACCAACCAAAATGGCATGCGCGCATATGCCTTTGATAATTTCCCCATCGAACCGTATGACAACTATTTTGATGATGATTTAGATGGGTATGTCAATGCAAAGGACAAATGCTTAAACACCAGTCCAAACAACCCCGTCGATGAGAATGGTTGCGCCTCCGACCAGCGTGACAGCGATGGAGATGGCATGGTCGACAAAATAGATGATTGCCCATTTGAAAAACAATTACCCATGCCGCGTATTACGATGCTCAATGAAAATACGCTAAGCACCTCGGTTGCAGGTTTTTACCAATGGTACAAAGACGGAGGGAAGTTGGCAGGTGAAACGAACCAACAAATCACAGTGCTGGAATCTGGAAAATATACCGTTGAAATCAAGAGCGCAGCAGGTTGTTTTGTACCGCGATCAACCGAAAAAATAGTCCTGATATTGGGAACTGAAATCCAAGAATCCACCATCAAAATCTTCCCAAATCCGGCACATGACTATATTCATGTGCAATTTGACGCGATAAAATATCCGCGTCTGCGCGCGCAACTGGTAGACCTACAAGGAAAAATATGGTGGGATAAAGCGGATGTACAATCGAACGAGCGGATACCTACCGGTTATTTGAATATCGGAACCTATTTCTTGAAATTCGAAAATGGACTAAAATCGATCAAGGTTCAAAAGCAGTAACGGCTATCTGTTTTTTAACGCCCAGGAAAGCAAACTATTATTTTCATTCGAAAGACCCAGCTTTTTCGAAATATGATACCGGTGGTTTTTGACGGTTTTTTCAGAAATAAAAAGCAATTCAGCAATCTCCTTCGTTTTCTTTTGAGCCGCAATCAATTCCAAAATACGCTTTTCAGCTGGCGTAAAATCATAGCCCTCCCCAGACTTTTTATCGATGGAATTAAAGGCCATTTCCACCGAAATCCGAATTTGGCTTTCATTCCAAGGCTTGACTAAATAATTGATGGGACTTATTTGTTTCGTTTGACCTAAATAGCTCCGATCCACCGATGCCGTCAGAAAAATAATTTCCAATGTGGGCATATTTTTTTTAGCGGCTAACGCGAAATCAATACCCGACTTTTCTCCGCCCAAATCAATATCGCAAACAGCTAATTGGGGAGCAAAATACCGACAAATAGCTATCGCATCCACATAATTATGCGCGATTTGAACCTCATAACCGCTGGAGACTAAAATATCAGATAGATCTGTGGCAACAATCACCTCATCTTCCAAGACCAGAATTCGATAGCGTCCCATTTACATATAGTTACATTTTATCCGATAAAATTCATCTATATGTAAGGCATTCAGTCGAATGCCCGTGAACGAGGTCTGCTTTAATTTTTGGGGATTGTACGCGACGTCTGCAACCTGCCTCAGGACAGTTGCACGTGACACAAATAGCATCACAATAAAACCGGAAACGATTTTACGACACATATTTACGTATTTTAGAACTAGTCCCTGAAGGGCTTTAAATTGTAGGCACTTAATTTACTTCCAATATCGTCGCCGATTTCCCAGCCACAGTCAATTGCTTACCTAATGCAAATGATTTGTCGGCCAAGATATCCTTCACAGCAACTCCCGGTTGAACCATCTCAGCATACCGCGCAACATCCAACACCTTTTCTTGTGCATTTTTATTCAAGATAACCATTACTTTACCTTTATTGGTATATCTAAAATACACATAAACGCCATTTTCAGGCCCAAAATGCAACAATTTACCATCATGAATTACCGCATTGTTTTTTCGCCAATTCAATAATTTTTTGAAATAATCCTGCGTCGATTTCTCATCGGCCGTAAACCCGCGTTGCGTCACTGCATCTTTCGCATCACCTGCCCATCCCCCATAAAAATCCCCACGAATCTCGCCATGTTCATTGCTGTTTGGATTCGCCATCAAGTTTTCTGTTCCATAAAAAATCTGTGGAATACCGCGTGTGGTCAATAAAAATGCGATGCCCATTCGGAAGATCGCTTGATCGTGTTTGACTTGCGTATAAAAACGAGACATGTCGTGGTTATCGCCAAAAACCACCAGATTATCTGGATTAGCATACACCAAATCATTCGATAAGACGCTGTAAATCTTATTCAAACCTTTACCCCAATCTTGGTCATTTTCATTCATCGCGTCCGTCAGCGCATTCTGTAATGGAAAATCCATCAAAGCCGGCAGGGAAGATTTGAACCCATCGCGATTTACTTTTCCTCTTTGCCAATACGAAGTGATGATTGGATTGGATGACCATTCTTCGCCAACCAAATTAAAGTTTGGATATTCAGCTAACACAGCGTCCGACCAGCGCGCGGCAAAGTGCTTTTCCGAATATGGATAAGTATCTATTCGAATGCCACCTAAACCCGCATATTCAATCCACCAAATCGTATTTTGAATTAAATACGTGGCCATAAACGGATTATTTTGATTCAAATCAGGCATCGCGGGAACAAACCAACCTTCCGTTTGCATTTTGGCATCATACTTCGAAACATGGGGATCCTGCACAGTTTCTCTCCGGTGCGTCGTGGACACAAAACGTCCATCAAAATTAATCCAATCCTTAAATGGAAAATCCTTCATCCACCAATGCCCATCCCCACAGTGATTTAAAATCACATCCATGATGATTTTAATGCCTTTTTCCCCCGCTTTCTTGGCTAAATTCTTGTAATCTGCGTTTGTTCCAAAACGCGGATCGATCTCATAATGATTCGTAATCGCATACCCATGATAACTTTCCTTCGCTTGGTCATTCGCCTGAACAGGCATATTCCAAATCGCTGTAAAACCCATGTCATGGATATAATCCAAGCGATCCGTAATGCCTTTTATATCGCCGCCATGCCGACCGTACATCTCGCTGCGCGCTGGATTCGGCTCGCGAAATCCGGGAGCTGCATCATTCGACGGGTCGCCGTTGGCAAACCGATCCGGCGTAATGAGGTAAATCGCATCTTTTGTCGTGTACGAAGGTCGATTGGCTGCATTTTTTTCGCGAACTTGAAGGGAATATTCAATATGATGAATCACCTTATTCCCTTTGATAATATCCATGGGATACGTTCCTGCCTGAGCATTTTGCGCAATTTCGCAGTCAATAAATAGGTAGTTCGGACTATCCGCTTGGTTCACTTTGACAATCTTCAAACCCGACTTTTTAGCAATCACATCGCTCCCCTTCAAATCCTTCCCGTGGACCATCAGTTGCAAATGGGTATTTTTCATACCAACCCACCAATTAAGCGGTTCGATACGCAAATCTTGCGCGTGTACAGTAATCGATACGAGTAGGAATATTAAAAGTTTCTTCATGAATATAGCGTGTTTTCTATGGGTTTTTGGGATTAGGACGTAATAAACCCAATGGGCAAAAATAGCAAAAATAGGGGGCAAAAGTGTACTATTCCACTCAAACATGCGAAAATTATCAGTTTACTGATATTTAAACGCGTTTTTTGCATAAGTTGCCCGTTGCCTAAATGCCTCGTGCCGATGGTTACCCCACCTTGCTTATCAGCCGATATTTAAGGATATTTGCAGGTAATTACAGCCCTAAAAACGTATAAATTATGTGTGGAATCGTCGCCTATATCGGTACTCAAGCCGCTTATCCCATTATCCTGAAAGGTTTAAAACGTTTGGAATACCGCGGATACGACAGTGCCGGAATTGCTTTATATGGCGATCAAATCACGAGTTTTAAACGCAAAGGGCGCGTAGCTGAATTGGAAGCTTGGACAGATTCCATTACGCAAACGGCAACCGTAGGTATTGGCCATACACGCTGGGCAACCCACGGAGAACCATCCGATGCAAACGCGCATCCACACCATTCGAATTCAGGAAAATTGACCTTGGTCCATAATGGCATCATCGAAAATTACGCCTCCCTAAAACAAGAATTAATCCAAAAAGGATACACCTTCCAAAGTGAAACGGATACAGAAGTACTCGTTAATTTCATCGAAGAAATCCAAAAAAATAATCAATCGACATTGGAAGAAGCGATGCGAATCGCACTCAAACGCGTTGTGGGAGCCTACGTGATTATCGTCATGGAAGCAGGTTTCCCCAACCGCCTCATCGCAGCCCGCAAAGGTAGCCCCTTAGTGATCGGCGTAGGTGAAGGCGAACATTTTTTGGCGTCCGATGCATCACCGATTATTGAGTATACGAAAAAAGTTATTTACGTCAACGACTACGAGTTGGCCATCATTTCCCCAGATGAAATCATCTTGAAAAACCTGGGTAATGAGCCGATTACCCCATACATTCAGCAACTTGACATGGAATTAGCCCAAATTGAAAAAGGGGGTTATGACCATTTTATGTTGAAGGAAATCTTTGACCAACCAGCCAGCTTGACGGATTGCTTGCGCGGCCGTTTGGACAGCGAAAAAATGACCCTGACTTTGGCAGGCGTAGAACAACATTTATCAGTATTCGCCCAAGCCAAACGCATCGTCATCGTTGCCTGTGGAACCAGCTGGCACGCCGGCCTTGTCGCCGAATACATGATCGAAACGCTTTGTCGGATCCCCGTCGAAGTGGAATACGCATCTGAATTCCGTTACCGAAATCCGGTCATCGGACCTGGCGACATCATTTTAGCCATCTCACAAAGCGGGGAAACAGCAGACACGCTGGTGGCTATTGAGCGTGCCAAAGAACAAGGTGCCTTCATTTTCGGCGTAGTTAATGCCGTGGGTTCATCCATTGCGCGTTTATCACATGCGGGTGCTTACACCCACGCCGGTCCGGAGATTGGTGTTGCGTCGACCAAAGCATTTACGGCCCAATTAACCGTTCTCGCGATGATGGCCATGAAAATAGGCAAGGCCAAAGGCACCTTGGCCGAAGCTGAATACGACCGATTATTAGGCGAATTGGCCTTGATTCCAGAAAAAGTAAAGACCACGTTGGCCACACACGAAGCCATTAAAGAAGTAGCCAAACACTACGCAGATGCCCGCGATTTCTTGTTCTTGGGTCGTGGATATAACTTCCCAGTGGCCTTAGAAGGCGCCTTGAAACTCAAAGAAATTTCATACATCCACGCGGAAGGATATCCGGCTGCGGAGATGAAACATGGCCCTATCGCCTTGGTAGACGAACATTTACCCGTCTTATTCATCGCTACCAAAGATGCCTATTACGAAAAAATCGTATCCAATATCCAAGAAATCAAAGCCCGGAAAGGCAAAGTAATCGCAGTTATTTCGGAGGGAGACACGCTCATTCGCAGCATG
>CANHKE010000121.1 GCA_947461155.1 Cytophagaceae bacterium
AAGCAAGTCCGTGTTTTTGGGATGCGGATCAAGATGGTGATTTAGACCTACTTGTTTCAAATGCGGGAATTCGGGAAGGAAATGATGTAAAGGCTGCCATTTCCTATTTTGAAAATCAATCAGGCAAATATGTGTTTAGCACAAATGATTATTTAAAACTTAAAGACCGCTTGGCCGCCACGAATCTGCTCATTCAAACGGCAGATTATGATTCCGATGGGACGAATGACCTCATTATTTCCGGACAAACTGGACAAGGTCCACGCGTTTTTGTGCTATTGAAAACCGGCATTCAAGCCGTTGATTTACCTGATTTAGCTTTTGGAGAGGTCCCCATATATATCGATTGGAATCAAGATTCATATACTGATGTACTCATACTCGACAAGGCCGGCAAAATCAGAACGCAGGGAATTTCAGATTGGGGACAATTGAGTAAGTTGACGCAGTGGCGTTTGCGTAGTTTTTCGATGGCAGATATGGATGGGGATGGCACGATGGAATTTGTTGGTGCCGACCAAGATGGACAACTGCATATTGGGAATTATAATGCACCGACAAACGAGATTACTTGGAAGAGGCAGGATTTGAGTCATTTATCACTAGGCAGAAATGCACAAATATTGTGTTCAGATTTTAATTCAGATGGGAAGAAAGATGTGCTAGTAGGAACAGGAGCTGGTGGTGTATTGCTTTTGGAGAATCTAACCACATCCGTTGTTTGGGAGAATTTAACGGATGAATTGTGTCAAGTTTGGCCTAATCCTGCGATTGATTTTTGTTTCATACAGACAAAAATATCCGGAATTGTTTACTTGTATGATGTGGTGGGGAGGCTAATCGATACGCGCAATGTCATTGCCGGTGAGGTAATTCGCTTGGGAACCAAGGGACGCGGCAACTACGCTGTGGTATTTCAATCCCGTGATGGGAAAGTGGCAACTAGAAAGCTCATCGTAAATTAAAAAAATTGGCCAGCGCCGAGAACGATTTGGCGAAGGCTGACAACAATGATCACGATACCCACTAAAATCATCATGCTTTTTACGGGAAGCTTGTTGGCTAAACGGGCTGCAATGGGAGCGGCAACGACGCCACCTAGAATAAGGCCAACAATCACTTGCCAATATCCTAAGCCGATGACGGTAAAAAATGTGAGCGATGAGGCAAGTGAGACAAAGAATTCAGTCAAATTTACACTTCCGATTGTGTATTTGGGGTGACGTCCGGAGGCGATGAGCGTGGACGAAACGATTGGGCCCCAGCCACCTCCACCGATGGAATCTAGGTAACCTCCAAATAGGGCTAGCCAGCCAACTTTCTTTAATTGGCGTTTTTCTTGTCGTTTGATCAAGGCTTTTCGGATAATGATGGCTCCTAGAATTAGCGTGTAAATAGATACGATAGGTTTGATATAACCCGCGTAATCCTCTAGCGAAGAGAGGACATAGGCACCCAAAATGGCACCAATTATTCCTGGTATTACTAATGTTTTAAATAATTTAGAATTCACATTCCCGAATTTCAAGTGCATATAACCGGATACGCCCGAAGTAAATACTTCCGAGGCATGGACACTGGCTGAGGCGGCGGCGGGGGTGATGCCTACTGACATTAAAAACGTAGTAGCGGTTACTCCATAAGCCATTCCCAGGGCACCATCAATCATCTGTGCGATAAACCCACCGAGGATGTAATAGAGTATTTCGGAATCTACCGTGTTAAAAACGGCAATAATATTGGCGGAGGTGAGGTAACTGAAAATTAGGTGCCCGACAATCATCAGGGCAAGCGCATTGCTAATGTGGATGATTACTTCCGTAATACTGCGTTCTCTTTTCCAAATGGTCTGAACGGCCTTAAAAAGACTGGGAAAATTTGAGTTTTGGCGAGAAGAGTCCGACTGAGTAGGCATGGGTGATTTATTATAATCCTACAAAACTAATAGACTTTACTTAATCTACCAATAAAGTAGAGTAAATATTTTTTGATAAAAATCGCGTAAATTGCATGCCCTTTTGAAAAACAATTAATTATATGCGTACAGAGTATCAATTTCGTGAGATAGAAAAAACGTGGCAAGGATTTTGGGAGCAAAACCAAACATTTAAAGCGCAAGTCAATCCCAATAAACCCAAGTATTATGTGTTGGATATGTTTCCATATCCTTCTGGAGCGGGACTACATGTGGGCCATCCGCTAGGCTACATTGCCTCGGATATCATGGCGCGCTATAAGCGTTTACAAGGGTATGAGGTATTGCACCCAATGGGATTTGATTCTTTTGGTTTACCTGCAGAACAATATGCGATTCAAACGGGGCAGCATCCTGCTATAACAACGGAGCAGAACATCACACGCTATATTGAGCAATTGAAAAACATGGGTTTTTCATTCGATTGGTCGCGTGAGGTACGTACATCAGATCCGTCGTATTACAAATGGACGCAATGGATTTTTATGCAATTGTTTAATTCTTGGTATAATCAAGCGTCAGATAAAGCCGAATCCATCGATACGTTAAAAGACATTTTAGCTACAAAAGGTGCGATTGGTTTACAGGCTGTGTGTGACGAGGAGGTAGAACGTATCTCGGCGGAAAGTTGGCATGCGATGACTGAAGACGAACAATATGCCTATTTGTTAAATTTTCGTTTGGCCTATTTGGATGATTCAGTGGTCAACTGGTGTCCACAATTAGGTACGGTTCTTGCGAATGATGAGGTGAAAGATGGTCTTTCGGAACGAGGCGGTTACCCGGTTGAGCAGAAAAAGATGCGTCAATGGTCGATGCGCATTACGGCTTATGCAGATCGTTTATTGCGGGGTTTAGAGGAGGTTGATTGGTCGGATTCATTGAAAGAACAACAACGGAATTGGATAGGTAAGTCGATTGGAACGGACGTAGAGTTTGAAATCGAAGGCATTTCGGATAAGAAAATAAAAGTATTTACGACACGTGTGGATACAATCTATGGCGTTTCGTTTATGGTTTTAGCTCCTGAACATGAGTGGGTGGCGGAATTAACGAAGCCTGATCAACAAGCGGATGTAGAAGCTTACATTACATGGACAAAATCACGTTCGGAATTGGATCGTGTTTCGGAGGTTAAAACAGTTTCTGGGGTATTTACAGGTACCTATGTGATCAATCCATTGAATCAAGAACGCGTACCTTTGTTTTTGGCGGACTATGTGTTGGCCGGATATGGAACAGGTGCTGTGATGGGTGTCCCATCGGGTGATCAGCGGGATTGGAATTTTGCCAAACATTTTGATTTGCCAATTCCGGCGATTTTAGATGCCCAAAAAGAGATTGAAAAGCAGGCGGATAATACGAAAGAGGGAAAATACATTAACTCGGGTTTGATTAATGGGATGGGGTATAAGCAAGCTACGGAAACCTTAATTCAGTGGCTGGAGGAACGAGGAATAGGGAAGGGGAAAGTGCAATATCGCATGCGTAATGCGGTATTTTCACGCCAGCGTTATTGGGGTGAGCCAGTTCCAGTCTATTTCAAACCCAATGCAGCGGGTCAATTGCTACCCTATCTGATTCAAGAATCAGAATTGCCTTTGGAATTACCTAAAATCGACAAATATTTACCTACGGAAACTGGTGAGCCGCCGTTAGGTCGGGCCGCTGATTCCTGGAAATATCAAGGTCAATACGATTATGAGTGGTCGACCATGCCGGGTTGGGCAGGTTCGTCTTGGTACTGGTATCGCTACATGGATGCGCAAAATGGGGTGGAATTTGCTTCTGCTGAGGCGGTGAACTACTGGAAGGCGGTTGATTTGTACATTGGAGGTTCGGAACATGCGACAGGTCACTTGTTGTATTCGCGTTTTTGGAATAAATTCCTGAAGGATTTGGGCTATGTGGCGGAGGAAGAATTTGCCAAGAAATTGATCAACCAGGGGATGATTCAGGGTCGGTCAAATTTTGTTTATCGTTTGAAAAATTCAGATCAAGTGACTTTTGTGTCACATGGTTTAAAAGATCAATATGATGTTGCGGCTTTGCATGTGGATGTGAATATTGTCGAGAATGATGTATTAGATATAGCTGAATTTAAGCGTTCGCGGAACGATGTACCGGCAGATGCGCAATTCATCTTAGAAGATGGCAAATACATTTGCGGTTGGGAAGTAGAAAAAATGTCCAAATCGAAATTTAATGTTGTCAATCCAGATGATTTAATTGCCAAATACGGGGCGGATACCTTACGTGTTTATGAGATGTTCTTGGGGCCTTTGGAGCAATTTAAGCCGTGGAATACGAATTCGATTTCGGGTTCACATAACTTCTTGCGGAAAGTTTGGCGTTTGTTTTTTGATGAGCAGGCTCAAAAATCAATAGTCGTCGATTCTCCAGCAACGCCGGAGGAATTAAAGGTGTTGCATACAGCAATTCGCAAGGTTCAAGATGACTTGGATCGTTATTCGTTTAACACGGTCGTTTCGACATTGATGATATGTGTAAATGATTTAGGCCAATTAAAATGCCATTCAAAATCAGTCTTACGCGAATTGGTTTTATTACTTTCTCCGTATGCGCCGCATTTGGCGGAAGAGTTATGGGTTGCGTTAGGCGAGGCGGCCGGTTCGATTTCCCATGCGTCATTCCCGGTGTTTAATCCGACATTCTTAGAGGAGAATGAGTTTAATTATCCAATCTCATTTAATGGAAAAGTGAAATTGACATTAGCCTTTTCAGCCACGGCAAGTCCGGCGGAAGTGGAGGCTGGGGTGCTGGCAAATGAGCAAGTGCAAAAGCACTTGGACGGTAAGGCTCCTTCGAAAGTCATTGTTGTTCCGAAACGAATCGTAAATATTGTTTTAGGGAAATAGATTCAAAGGGCCGAGAAATTGGCCCTTTTTTATTTTTGCACAAGCAGTTCAATAATTTTAAGAAGCGTTAAACTGAACGTGATTAAACCGAGTGTCCACCGGATATTTGTTCTAATTGTCTTTTCTACAGTTGCTTGTATTTTGGCTTCAAGTGATTCAAATCTAGCCTCTAATGCTTCAAATCTGGCTTCTAACGCTTGGAATCTGGCCTCTAATACGAGGAATCGCGCTTCCAAAGCTTGAAATTTACCTTCGAGGCCAATAAAATCAATACGTAATTGTCCCACATCCGCGGCTACCTCATCCAAACGTAGATCTAAATGATTGATGTGATTAAATTGAGATTTCAACAAGAGCGTATTGACATCTTGATCCGTTAAAGCCTCTCCATTCGAAAACTTATTCTCAATCAGCTGAATCCGCGGCTGAATCATTTCCAGCAGCTGGTTCTCAATTTTGGTATTCTTTTTCATTATTCGGGCGAAATTTGATAGAACAAATTTCGCCGGAAGAC
>CANHKE010000122.1 GCA_947461155.1 Cytophagaceae bacterium
AATCGTGATGTTCTTGTTTTGTGTCTTGGTGATGCTTTATCGCGCTTTTTTGCGCTAATTAGCGTAAGCCAAATTTGCACCAATTCGCTTGAGCGAATTTAATGGCAGATTTGTCTTTGGTTTTTGACTTGACAAAATCGCATAAATATTGATACTCTTTTGGACCAGGAGCACTCGGAAGTACGTCGATTAATTCCTCTATAACCTTGATGGCAGCCATGGCCTTCTTTTGCTTGAATAGCAGGATACTCTCAGCCATCCACGTGCGTCGAATGATGGAGCCTTTATCAATTCCCGCTTTGGCCATTTGATCCTTTAATTTTGCAACCTCTACAGCCGTTAATTTATTGACCTGCGAACTTGTCATCACAATCTGAAACACATTTTCATAAATCATTTTGACTAATGATGGATCCGCGATACGATTGTATTGCGCTAAATGACTAACGAAGTAATCAAATAGGGCATTGTTATTATTCATCATCACCATTTGAATGATGTTTAATGCACTTTGGCTTACATATTGATTGGTCGGCATCACTTTGATCAATTCATTGACCACCTTTAGATTCGTAGTCGAATCTCCCGTCAAACGGGCAAATTGTGCGTAGTTCAACAAAAACGCAAAACTGCGTTCACCCCCTTTAAATTTAATGGCAAAATTAGTTGACTGTTCAGCTGGATTTGCGGCTTTTTGCGCAATGCTATTAACATTGATGATGCTATTTTCCTTTTCTCCAAATGCTTTAGCCTGAATCAATTTCATGCTTTTGGGTTCAAAAAATAGAAAGGTTGGCGTGGCATTAATGATGATTTTTAATTGTTGCAACGCTTTTTGATTTTCAGGCTTTCGGATATCCAACTGAAAATTTACAAAACTGGTGTTGTATAAATTGCCTACTTGCGGTTGGGAAAAAGTCCCTTTGAATGAATTACAAATATGGCAATCAGGTGCATATACCTCAACAAAAAGCAATTTGTTTTGCTGTTTGGCCGTATTGATAGCCACTTGCAAACTGGTTGATTTGATGAAATTTATTCCTTTTTGTGCTTGGACTTGTGAGGCTATTAGGAAAAAAATGAAGACGTATTTTAGTAAACGCATACCGTGGTATTATTGGCCTTTTGATGCAGCCGTGATTTCTTTTTTCAAGTTTTGGGATAATTTTTTACAAACCTGTTCTACTTCAAACGCAAATTCGGTATCGCCTGTGGCTTGTAAAGCCGCATCTCCCACAGTTCCCATAATTTCAATAAAGAATCGCTTCATGTCGAGCATTTCCATATCCTTTGTCCATAAAGGTAACGCAAGTGTACCTTTGTGATAGGGATCCCAAGTGGCTACTAAAATGGCCTTGGTTTCTTCAATACCTTCGTTTGGATTGTCTGTCGCCGACCAAGATATTTGTTCAGGTATGCTGTTTTCGTCTAATTGGATATCAAAATGGATTTCAGAATGTTTCATTTCAGGCGTTTGTTTTTCGTTTGTTTGATGTGATTCCAAACCAAATAAATCGTATTTTCGTACAAAAGTAAGAAAACTAAATGGTTCGAGCAGAAATTATTACCATTGGCGATGAGATTCTATACGGTCAAATTCTTGACACGAACACGCAATGGATTAGTCTTGAACTTGATAAATTAGGCATAAAAACCGTCCGTAAATCATCCGTTGGAGATCAAAAAGCTGAAATTGTTCAAATTTTAACGGAAGCGCAACAACGTGCGGATGTGGTATTTATTACTGGTGGTTTAGGTCCAACTAAGGATGATTTAACGAAGAAAATTCTAGCCGAGTTCTTTTCTTGTTCGCTAGCATATCATCCTGAGGCTTTGCAAGATGTTACAGAATTCTTTGCCAAAAGAGGGCGTGAATTGAGTGATATAAATCGGGATCAGGCATTATTACCCACTAAATGTACATTTATCCCGAATAAACAAGGTACTGCACCTGCTATGTGGTTTAATGAACATGAGACCATTTGGGTTTCCATGCCAGGTGTCCCATTTGAAATGAAGGCCATTATGGAGACCGAAGTGCTTCCTCGATTGGTTAAGTATTTTAAATTACCTGTAATCGTTCATCAAGTTGTAAAGACAGTTGGCATTGGAGAATCCTACCTCTCTGACTTAATCCAAGATTGGGAATTGCAACTGCCTGAACATATTAAATTGGCCTATTTGCCTTCTTTGGGTATTGTCAAACTACGTTTAACTGGATTTGGCGATTCGGCGGAGCGTTTGCACGCACAAATTTCGAGTGAATACGAAAAAGTTATGCCGCTGATTAAATCCTATGTTTTTGGATATGAAAAGGATGAGTTGGCGGATATGGTAGGTAAATTATTAGTATCCCAACAAGCCACCTTGGCTGTAGCGGAAAGCTGTACAGGTGGTTATTTAGCTCATCAATTTACTCAGCATGCAGGGTGTTCTTCCTATTTTCTAGGTGGGGTACTCGCCTATGCAAATGATGTCAAAATAAATCAATTGGGTGTTTCTTCGGATATTTTAAGCCAAGACGGCGCCGTGAGTGATACGTGTGCCATTGCCATGGCATCGGGTGCACGGCAATTGACTGGCAGTACATTTGCCTTGGCTACGACAGGTATTGCAGGACCTGATGGTGGAACGGAAGAAAAACCCGTTGGAACAATTTGGATTGCCTTGGCACATCCTACTGGCGTCATTGCACGAAAATTAACGATGGGTGGCACACGCATTCAAAATATACATTTAACGTCATTAACGGCAATTAATTTGTTAAGACGATTTTTATTAAACGAATTGGCTGAATAATATGGCGCTAACGGAAATCATTATGCCCAAAATGGGTGAAAGTATCATGGAGGCCACTGTTTTAAACTGGTTAAAACAACCTGGTGACTTTATAGAAGCAGACGAATTTATTCTTGAAGTCGCGACTGATAAAATTGATACGGAGGTTCCTTCCCCGGTGGCTGGATATTTGAAACAAATATTAATTCCAGAAGGTCAAATTGCAACCATTGGTAAAGCAATCTGTGTGATCGATGCTTCTGAAGATACGGCAATTGAATCCAAAGGTTTTTCAAGTGAAGAAGTCTTTCATCCGGAACCTGAATTAACGGCATTATTGGACTTAAGTCTAGGAAATTTTGATGGCGCCGAGGTCAAATCTAATCCTTGGGTTTCGCCATTGATTAAGCAAATATGCCTACAAGAAAGTGTATCTCAGCGTGAATTGAGTGGTATTCGTGGGTCGGGTTTGGATGGGCGCGTGACGAAGAAAGATGTATTGAATTACATCGCCGTTCGGAATTCGAAGCGCATGACCGCTTCAGGTACTCTTAGTCAAGGCCCTGGATTGCGTTTGCCTGGTGATGAGGTGAATGAAATGGATCGGATGCGTAAAATGATTTCGGAACGAATGTCAGATTCGAAACGCATTTCTCCACATGTGACGTCATTTTTGGAAGCGGATTTAACGAATATGGTTACATGGCGCGAAGAAATTAAAATGACGTTTCTTGAGAAATACAAGGAACCAATTACCTATACGCCACTCCTATTTATGGCTACGGCCAAGGCGATTAAGGACTTTCCAGGGATCAATATTTCGGTGGAAGGAAATTACATCGTTCAGCACCAACAAATCAATATTGGGATGGCGGTTGCTCTGCCCAACGGAAATTTAATTGTTCCGGTCATTCATCATGTAGATCAATTGTCATTGCTTGAATTAACGCAGAAGGTTAATGATTTAACAGCACGGGCGCGCAAGAATAAATTAACGCCCGCTGATTTGGAAGGTGGAACGTATACCATTTCCAATATTGGGGGTTTCGGAAATTTAATGGGTACGCCAATTATCGTTCAACCACAGGTAGGCATCCTGGCTTTTGGAATTATTGAAAAAAAGCCAGCTGTGATAACGGGGGCCAATGGAGAAGATCAGATAGCGATTCGCCAGAAGATGTTTATTTCACATTCCTATGACCATCGGGTAGTCGATGGGTCCCTTGGTGGAGGATTCCTTAAACGGGTGTCTGATTACCTTGAAAAGTTTCAAGCGGACTTTGAGCTTTAAAACAAAAAGGCCGTCAATTGACGGCCTTTTTGTTTTTAAAATTTAGCGTTCGGGTCCTTTACATTCATGCGAATAATACGCAACCAGGTCAATAATTTAACCATTGGGTAGGTTGGATCAAATTCAAACCACTTAGTAGCAAAATTGACGCGATTCGGAAGTTTATGATGGTTGTTTTGGAATAACTCGCCCATCATGATGACATCAAATACCAATGAATTTTTTGAGTGGTCGTGATTGTCATAATTCTGATATCCGTATTTATGTCCAGACCAATTAACAATGGCACCATGTACTGGGCCCATTAAAAAATGGACAGGTAGCAGAAAGAAGAATGCCCAATGCATGTCAAAATAGATGAATGCGACAATGTATAATGAAGCATAAGCAACACCCCATCCAACACGTGAGTACCAAGAATCCCCAATTTTTTCAATCGTTTTAGAGACTGGATATTCATGTTCGAAACGATCCTCAACGGGTTGTTTACGATTTAGAACTGCATTATAAATGTCTTTTGTCTTCCACATCATCGTAAATACATTGCTCGAAAACATTGGTGAATGTGGATCTTTAGCAGTATCCGAGAACGCATGATGCATACGGTGTAAAATGGCATATGCGCGCGGACTTAAGAAAGAGGATCCTTGAGAAAGGTAAGTTAAGAAGTAGAAAAATTTCTCCCAGAACTTGCTCATCAAAAACATTTTGTGAGCGGAATAGCGATGTAAAAAGAAAGTTTGACTAAATAATGAAATGTACCAGTGAATGACAAATGCGGGAAGAACTAATTGCATAAAGATTTTTTAAATTTAAAGTACAAATTTAAGTATCATTTTTCCTTTAAATTGTTTTAAAGGCTATTTCTTTTCTGATTTTTGTCAGATTTAATTTTGTTCATGCACCAAGTGAACACCTATGGTAGCCGCTATGCAAGCAGTTTCTGTGCGTAAAATGGATTTTCCTAAACTAAAAGGTTCCCAATTTGACTGAATTAACGCCTTTGTTTCTTCAGGACTAAAATCTCCTTCAGGGCCAATTAGAATGTGGTAACACCGGTTAAGGTGCATTTGTTTTGCTAACGAATTAATCGGCGAATCTGAAATGTGCGCAAAAAGATACTGAGCGCTTTCGGTTGATTTAGCCGCTCCCATATATGTATTTAATGGAACTATGGGCGTGATTTCTGGCAAAAATAAATTTTTCGATTGCTTAAGCGCCGCAATGGCTATTTTTTCGAGTCGGTGTAACTTGATTTCTTTCCGTTC
>CANHKE010000123.1 GCA_947461155.1 Cytophagaceae bacterium
GAAGACCAAAATATCAATGGTATCTTTGGGGTAGCGGGTGGTAATCAATTCCGCTAAAGCCATGGCTACTTTTTTGGCTGGAGTAATGCGGTCTTCGCCATATAAAATCATCGAATGGCTGATGTCGATCATCAAAACCGTACTCATTTGAGATTTAAACTGTGTGTCTTCGACAACCAAGTCCTCCTCGGACAATTCAAATTCCCCGATGCCGTGGTTGATTTGTGCATTTTTCAAACTTTCAGTCAACGAGATTTTTTCCAAACTATCGCCAAAATGATAGGAACGAAACTCGCCTGTTAACTCATCCCCTTGGCCAGAGGCCTTCGTTTTATGATTACCTGCTCCACTTTTGTTTAGATTTCCAAAAATGTTTTCTAAAGCGGTTTGTCGGATTGCTCGTTCTGTTTTTGCTGTAATCCCCATGCCAGAGGTGCCATTTTCGTCGATTTCCTCGCGAATGTAACCTTTGGCTTTTAAGTCCTCGATAAAGTCTTCGATGGTATATTTCTCATCGGTCAACTCATATTCTTTGTCTAATTCGCGTAACCATTCAATCGCCTCATCAAAATCGCCGGAAGTATGCGTGATTAGTTCTTTGAATATGCCAAAAAGCTTATCGAAAGGGGAGATACTTTTCTCTTCAAATTCCTTGAAATAAAATCCTTTTTTGCTTGCTTCGCTCATGTCGTTTATAACCCCATTTTCGGGATAATTGTTCAAGATAATGAAGATTAATAGCATAAAAAAAGGTGCCCCCACAGGAGCACCTTTCCACGAAGATTATCGAAGTATTAAATTCCGAAAGCAGATTTTACCGCATCTACGTAATCTAATTTTTCCCATGTAAATAATTCTACTTCTTTGGTTACTTTTTGTCCACCTGGTCCGTTAAATGTTTTAGTCACCACCTCATTCTTGCGTCCCATATGGCCGTAAGCAGCTGTTTCTGAATAGATCGGGTTACGTAATTTCAAACGCTGTTCAATGAAGTAAGGACGCATGTCGAAGATAGCCTCGACCTTGCGTGCGATTTCACCGTCGCTCAAATTCACTTTCGCAGTTCCGTAGGTATCAATGAATAAACCACATGGTTTTGCTACCCCAATCGCATAGGAAACTTGAACCAAGACTTGGTCACATAAACCTGAGGCAACTAAGTTTTTTGCAATATGACGTGTCGCATATGCGGCAGAACGGTCTACTTTTGACGGATCTTTTCCGGAGAATGCGCCACCTCCATGGGCTCCTTTGCCACCGTAGGTATCCACAATGATTTTACGACCTGTTAAGCCTGTATCACCGTGCGGGCCACCAATCACGAATTTACCCGTTGGGTTAATGTGATAGGTAATCGCATCATTAAACAAGGCCTGTAGCGCCGGCTTTAATTTGGCCTTCACGCGTGGGATAACGATTTCAATGATGTCTTTTTTGATTTTTGCCAACATCTCCGCTTCCGTCGCGAAGTCGTCATGTTGGGTAGAAACCACAATCGTGTCAATACGCTGAGGCGTATGATCGTCGCTATATTCAATCGTTACTTGTGATTTAGCGTCCGGACGTAAGTAGCCAATTAAGTTTGGCTCATTATTACGGATGTAAGATAATTCTTGAAGAATTTTATGTGCCAAATCCAATGCCAATGGCATGTAATTGTCTGTTTCTTTAGTAGCAAAACCAAACATCATACCTTGGTCACCTGCGCCTTGCTCTTCTGGATTCGCACGGTCAACGCCCTGGTTGATGTCCGCCGATTGCTCATGAATCGCGGATAAAATACCACAAGAGTTCGCCTCAAACATGTACTCAGCCTTAGTATAACCGATTTTACGGATAACCTCACGTGTGATGGCTTGCACATCTAAATAGGTAGTCGTATTTACTTCACCTGCTAAAACCACCTGACCCGTTGTTACGAGCGTCTCGCAAGCAACTTTAGAAGTCGGGTCAAACGCCATGAAATGGTCGATTAACGCATCTGAAATTTGGTCAGCTACTTTATCGGGATGTCCCTCGGATACTGACTCTGAAGTAAATAAATAAGCCATTGGGTATTGGTTGTTAGATTTAAAAACGTGCAAATTTAAGATTTATATTCGGCTGAGGCAATCATTTTTTAGGAAAAGGTAATCGCTCCAAGGCAATTTTAAATGCCGCCTGCATAAATGGAATGGTCGGAACACTCGTCATTAATTTTAAGTCTTCCCAAACGGTGGTCTGCTCCTCTAAAAAACGTAAAATTAATTGGGGTTTGTTTTTTTGAAATAAGGATTCAAACACGCGGCTACCTTTTATTTTTTGGTCGACCAACACCCGAAGAAAAACGCGATCCATCCATTTTTTAAATGGTTTGGATTCATTGACCACGGATCCGAACCTGCCAGTTTGTAAATTTTCAACTAGCGCTATTAATTTTCGCTGCGTTCGTAAAAAACTATATCCTGTCGTTGCCTTCACAAATCCCCCAGATGTGCCTATGCGAATAATTTTAGCCTGTAGATTCTGTGGATCTTCTTCGGATAACGTCATCGGTATGATGCCAGCTTCTTCTTCGACAATCAAATAATCTTCCTCTCCCAAGCCATAGGCGCCTACCAAATACGACTTGATTTGCGCGATATAATGTTCTTTTTCTTTTAATTCTCCCGAAAAATAAGTGTGCTCGAACAAGGCCACACGCGTCGATGTAGGCAGCACGTACATAAACTCACAGGCTTTAGTATGTGCTATTCGGAAGTCGAATAAATGGGCGGCATCCGGCTCGAAAATGGGGAAATTGGTTTCGATGGTTAGGCCAACAAAATGTTGTTTTAGATGTTTTGGGTTTGCTAATTCGCAGGGATATGGACTGATGCTATCAAAGATTTTGCTGGTTGCAGTAAATTTCCCAGCATCCGTTTGAACACAGGCATAACGGCCCGCATAATTAAATCCCAACACCTTAGCTTGAAGAAATTGAACCTTTGGATTTGAACTTAATTCTTTCTGAACAAACGCATACCAGGTGTCGCTTTGAATTTTTCGATAGCTAAATGGCGCAATCGAAAATTTGTCATTTTGGTTAGCAAAGGAATGAAACCAAAGTTGGTCCCACCGATGTTCAACGCAAGCATCAAACGTTTCTGCTTGGTCAGACCAATAACACCAGGTTTTATCTCGGGTATTTTTTATTGTTTGATCGATGATTAACATCGACTCAAAATCGATTTTACTACTATGTAGGTAATAGGCCAAGGATAAGCCGGCCATTCCACCACCCGCGAGGATGAACGTATGGGAGGGCTTGATGATTGGCGATTCGGGCATTTATATATGTTTTTCGGCGTGATAACTAGAACGCACTAGCGCCCCAGACTCCACATAGGCTAAACCACGCTTCAATCCTTCTTCCTTGTACATCGCAAAAGTATCTGGGTGAATCCATTCAATCACTTCATGGTGCATTTTAGTTGGCTGTAAATATTGACCCAACGTCAATACATCCAAACCATGTGCAACCAAATCATCCATCGCTTGGAATACTTCATCTTGCGTCTCACCCAATCCAAGCATGATGCCTGATTTATTCCGCTTACCAAATTCCTTTGTCCGTTTGATTTGCTCCAAACTCCGCTCGTATTTTGCCTGTGGGCGCACATAGCGGTACAGGCGAGCGACTGTTTCCATGTTGTGCGAAACTACTTCTTGTCCACCCTCAATCATGCGAATTAGGGCGTCCCAATTCGCCTTAACATCAGGAATCAATGTTTCAATGGTCACAGCTGGCGTGGTTTCTTTCACCGCACGAACCGTTTGATACCAAATTTCAGCTCCTTTATCTTTTAATTCATCGCGGTTCACCGACGTGATAACCGCATGTTTTACTTGCATTAATTGGATCGCCTCTGCCACGCGGCGTGGTTCATCCTCGTCATATTCTTGTGGCCTTCCCGTTGCAACAGCGCAAAACGTACATGAACGCGTACACACGTTTCCCAAAATCATGAATGTGGCCGTACCTTCACCCCAGCATTCGCCCATGTTTGGGCAATTGCCCGACTGGCAAATTGTGTGTAATTTATACTCATCGACTAATTTGCGCACTTTCGTGTATTTTTCGCCAATGGGCAATTTGACGCGCAACCAATCTGGTTTGCGATTCGATGCGGAAGGGGTAATTTGTGGTAATTCAATCATGATTTAGGCATTAATTCGTGTGTTTTCCCATGGAAAAACGGATGTAACCAGTCGTGTAAACTTGCCGACCAGCCGTAAGGTTTAACATTTCAATCGGTTTGGTGAAATAATCCACAATAAAGCCGATTTCAATGCCAATGTTATTTTGTTTTAAGGTTTCAATTTCCATGTTGACCGCCGTTTTTAGGTGCCAACCAGGAACAATTTGGGATTCATTCAAACCTTTCCAAAGGCTGCTTTCTCCCATGATGATCACCTTTTTATAGCTATTATCTAATGTTTTCGCCAGTGGTACTTCCGCCGTTGATTGAATCCCATTATCATACGATATCTCCACATAATACGGTTTTTGAACCCCAATGCTTGGTCCCGTGGATAAGAGTCCAATTAATTTTTGTCCACCCTCTGACGATTTTTGCAACAAGGTCCATTGGCGTCCATAGGCCGGTCGGAGCACAAACAACTGATTTAATTTCCCTTCCACATGCGTCCGTCCGTTGTATGTATAGGGTGAATCAAATTCCCTGTAATCATTCAGTCGAGCAGCCTCTAATTCCATAAAATTTTTGGTTTCTTGGTTGCCCCAAGGCTTTCGAAATTGAACTCCTCCCAATATGCCCGAGTTGGTTGATGTAGACACACCCAAGGACCATTGATTTGTATTTGGGGAGCTTGAGGCTTTTTGAACGACGGCATTCTTTCGCTGACCCATCGCGACCATCGAACAGTATAAAACCAACAAGATTGCCCAGATTTGACGCATAGCTTAACCTAAATGAGGCTTTAATTCATCCATCGCAATGTCCCAGTGCGTAGCTGAATAGGTGCAATTTCCTTTATCAATTACCAAAACTTGGGGTGATTGATGTTCCACATCAAATTTCTCCGCGATTAAGCCTGAAATAGGGCGGTAAGCGATTAAATCTAAATAAAATGCTGGTGTTTGATCTGCATCCCAGGCGCGCTCAAGTCGGCTTAATGCCGTCGATGAAATCGAACAACGCGTACTGTGCTTAAAAATGACCACGGCTTTTTCGTGGGAGGATTGGATGAGTTCATCCAATTGTTGCTCAGTCGTTAGTTGATTCCAGTTCATGGGATTGTGGCAAGTGGCGCTTATTTTGTAATTTTATCAATTCAACATC
>CANHKE010000124.1 GCA_947461155.1 Cytophagaceae bacterium
GTCACTAATGAGAAAATTCTACCGGTTTCATAAGCGGTTTGCTTATAGGCTAAAATTTCACCCCAACTTGGCTTAAGTTTAATTGCTAAATCAATTGAACCTAAATGGTTCCCATATTGATTATTTGCATCAACCCATGATGTATTTATGTCTTGTTTTACAATTGTTCGGTCTTTTAATAGAGTAATGACATAAAAATATGCATTTAAACTAGACGGATAATAGTCAAATTCTCCTCCAGTTTTTATTTTGGTTTCCCCCCCCCATGTCACTTGGTGGTTAATTCCAGCAAAAAGGTTTAAAAAAGCATTTGGTTTACCAAACCTTCCGTAAAGTGATTTTTGATGTAACATCTCACCTCTTAGCTCCCCTTGGTTATCTAACCAGCCATGCGAATAAGTCATATGAACACCCAGCCAACCTTTTGCAAAATTGAGATAATCACGCGTTCCTAGTTGAATTTTTGGCATGGGCACCGCATTACCTGACCACGAATAGAATCCACTCGTCATTGTTGTGTCACCCAATCCATACACTTCTTTTCTCCTCCCCGCCCATAGTTCCCATTTGCCTCTGCGACCACTGACGTAAGCTTGCGTTAGCCAGAAGTCATTCTGTTTGCCCGTCCAGCCGGTCGCTTCGACCTCGTATTTCCAATCGTACTTTTTCTTGAGATTATAGCCCTTGCCATTCCAAGCTCGTAAGATTAAGCCGGGATTCTCCATGGGTACCGAACCGTATTGCAAACTACGCATCCAGAAGGGGGTAACACCTGCGTCTGAAACGATGGCTTGTGCTTCCACCGTGGTGTGAATGCTCGTGTCAGGTTGTGCAAAGAGCGAGGTAAACAAGCTTAAAAGAATACTAAGAGTCATTGCGTTTTGTCTATTCCATTTTAAAGTACGGAGTTTTATCTGAATTTATCAAACGGTACTGAGCGAACGGTTGGATCTTTGGTCTTGAACGGCCAATTGCAGATTTTTTGACAAATTTTCTAGGGCAGATTGGGATTAACTAAAATTTCTCCTATTTTTGCAGTCCCGTTACCCTACGGGCAATTGAGGTGGATTAGCTCAGTTGGTAGAGCATCGGACTGAAAATCCGTGTGTCCCCGGTTCGAGTCCGGGATCTACCACTTCAATTTGAAAAGGCCCTTGCGCAAGCTTGGGCCTTTTTGTTTGCTGTGTCCCGTCCTAAAATATATCGATTTACTTATTCATTGATTCTGATCATTCGCTCGCGTATGATTGATGCATATCGATCTTTAAATTCATCACGTAGAAAACTTTGGTTGATTATTGCGATCCATCCTGGATAGGCTTGAATCATCTTATTAAAAATGTTGGATTGCTGCTTCGCATCTAAATTTTGGCCTGTCATAGCTTTGATGAAATCATGTTTCTTTATTTTCTTTTTCTTTCCATTCAGATTCAGGGCTAATTCCTCCTCATCAGCCGGATTTACTAATGTCGTATTCACTAAATCATAGGCAGGGGATAATGTCATTCCGATACCATCTTGCGCCAACAATGAAAAATTCTTCAAATGCATATCTGCATTTCCTGTCAAAAAAGAAAAGAGAACTATTTCAAAAAAATTGACCATATCAAGTCCCGGATTGCTCGAATATTTTAAAATGGTTTTTGCAATTTGTTCATAACTGCCTTGGTATTTGTCTTCAGTCATGCGTTCAGTCAGCTGACACATATCCTCCATGGCTAGTTTTCTTTGGTCTACACGGTCTATTCGCTTCGTTACATACGCGAGGTTTCCTGATTGTAACCGAATAAGGCTATGCGGTGCCGTTTTGATTTTAACCAGACTCGCTAAGTGCATCGTTAAATCCTCCACCTCAGGTAATTGAGGATATCTTGTGGTTGGCGGTTTTAAGATATACCCTCCCCATAGCCCCACAATGGTAAAGCGTTTGGTTTTCGCCTCTTTTGAATCGCTTGTAATGTGCAATGAGAGCTTTGCTTGTACGCCCGTGACGGATGTTTGACTTTGAATGACTTCATGCGCAAGGCGTTCTAAATCATCCTCCGAATAGGCTAGTGTAGGTGGCGTAGTTAGCCCAAATATTTTTCTCGAACAAGCCGGATGAAAATCTTCGTGGCCATCTGTCAACGCTTGGTAACAATATAAACATTTTCTCATGGCCGTTCTTCCCCTTTAATTTCTTCAATACTTACCGTTCCGATGCAATCTTTACAACATACCAGCAGTAAACCCATTCGGTCTCGCGGGTTTAATTTCCAGTTCTTTTCCGCTATATCCAGTAGCCAACCCTCCGGTATTAATCCATCAAAAAAAGGGAACAAGACCGGGGAGGTATATGGGCTTGTACGAAGCGGCAACGTTAAACTGACTGGCGTTGCATCCTGATTTAATACATAGGTTGAATCGTACGCAAAATGATATCCATATTCATCTTGTGTCAATATTCCAGCGAATTGATTGGCTATTTTTATGCTCGCTTTTCGCATGCTATTCGTTTATTGTTTTAGGTATAGCGCCAGCTTCATAGCCAAACAGTTGTAATACTTGGTTGACCTTATCTAAGCGCAAACTCGGCTTTCCTTGTTCAAGTTCACGTATAAATCGAAGTCCAACACCCGCCTTTTCAGCTAACTCGGGTTGAGTTAAGTTGGCGGATTTTCTTCTTTCTTTGACGAAGGCTATTAAATTCATATGTATACCTTTTATGGTGTAAATGTACATGATATTTTAATATGTATACCCTTTGGGGTATTAATTTTGCTTATTCACATTAATTACACCTTATCGGGTATAAAGTTATCCTAAATGGTGTACTTATACCCTTTAGGGTATTTTATCAATGAATAGGTAGGCAGGAAGGCGCTAAAATAGGATGCCCTGATTTACTTTTTGCTCAAATGTTTTATCTTGCAAACAAACCTATTCCCCTATGAACGATTTCTCCCGCCGCAACCTGCTCAAAGCAGCTGCGCTCGTGCCTTTTTCCACGTTGGCTGCAGCTCCTATTTCGGCAGCCCGTGAAAGCAAACCCGAATTATCCCTCAACATGTCCACCATCATGGGCCAAAAACTCGGCTTCATCCGTGAACTCGAAGTGTGTGCCCAAGCTGGTTTTCGCTCCTGCGAGATTTGGATGCCCACCTTAGAAGCCTACTTAAAATCAGGAGGTACCATTTCCGATGCGCGCAAACGCCTTTCTGATCTCGGCCTGCGCATTCAAAACGCCATCGGATTTGCCCAATGGATCGTTGATGATACTACCGTTCGCACCGCTGGGGTTGAGCAATTGAAACGCGAAATGGATCTATTGGCCCAACTCGGCTGTACGCGTACCGCCGCGCCACCTATGGGTGCCACGAAAGAACCTGGCCTTGATTTACACCGTGCCGCGGAACGCTACCGGGTGATTCTGGAGCTTGGCGTGACGATGGGGGTTACACCACAGCTCGAAATGTGGGGACATTCGAAAAATTTGAACCGCGTCGCGGATGTTTTATTTGTGGCCGCTGAAGCCGGCCATCCTTCCGCGCGATTATTACTGGATGTCTTTCACATCTACAAAGGAGGATCCTCCGTCGATTGCCTCCATACCGTTGGCCACGACGCTGTCGAGGTGTTCCATGTCAATGATTACATTACCTCGTTGGCACCAGATCAAATCACAGACGCGGACCGCATTTACGTCGGCGACGGGGAAGCACCCATTAAGAAAATTTTGGATCTCCTGAAACCCGAAGTCATCTCCCTCGAATTATTTAACAAAGAACTCTACAAGCAAGACGCCCTGCTCGTCGCACGGAACGGCTACCAGAAAATGAAGGCCCTAATCGCTTAATGTATTCCAAGCTATGAAACATACCCTTTTCTTATTGTTGGTCTTTGTTAGCCAGCTACACGCCCAAACCCCACAAAAACTCAAACTTTGGTACACCAAACCCGCCGAATACTTCGAAGAAGCACTCGTCCTCGGGAATGGGAAGCAAGGAGCCACCGTTTTTGGCGGCACAAAAACAGATAAAATCTTCCTGAACGACATCACGCTTTGGTCCGGCGAACCCATGAACACCCGCATGAATCCAGAGGCCTATAAACACCTACCCGCCGTGCGCGAGGCGCTCAAAAATGAAAATTACCGCGCCGCAGATTCACTCGTGCGAAAAATTCAAGGCAAATTCTCGGAGTCCTACGCGCCGCTTGGGACTTTGTACTTGGATTTTGACCACGAAAACGCAAGCAATTACTACCGCGACCTCAGCCTAGACCAAGCCACCGCCCACGTTTCCTACCAAACCCAAGGCCACCAAATCAAACGGGAATATTTCGTTTCCCACCCCGATAAGGTCTTTGTCATCCATTTGACAAGCTCCGCAAAAGGGTCGTTGGCCTTCCGCATTCGCTTTGATTCCAAATTGAAATACGCGATTCACTCGTCGGTGAATCATTTACATGCAAACGGCACCGCGCCGGTGCGAGCGGATCCCAATTACATCCGCAAAAAAGATAATCCGATCCAATTTCGTCCGGATCAAGGCACGCGTTTCTCGACCGACGTTTTAATCCAGTCGGCAGATGGCACCGTCACCCGGACGGATTCCACGCTTTCATTTAGCGGAGGAACGGAAGCAGTCGTGCTGGTTTCCCTGGCAACGAGCTTCAACGGCTTTGACAAGAGTCCATCGAAAGAAGGCTTGAACGATGATTTGATTGCCCAAAAGCAATTGGAGGCTGCGAGCAAAGTTCCTTTGGCGCAATTGAAGTCGCGCCATCAGGCGGATTATCAAAAATTCTATCAACGCGTTTCCTTGCATTTGGGTGGTCCGCAGGCGACGGATATTCCCACCGACGAGCGCTTGCGTCGGTATGCGACCGGGGCAAAGGATCCGTATTTGGAGACTTTGTATTTTCAGTTTGGGCGCTATTTGTTGATCAGTAGTTCCCGGACGCCGGGGGTGCCTGCCAACTTGCAAGGCCTCTGGAATCCACACATCCAACCGCCTTGGAGCAGTAATTATACGATGAACATCAATGCCGAGGAGAATTACTGGTTGGCCGAAAACACCAACCTCCCCGAGATGCATCAGTCGTTTTTGGGTTTTTTGGCAAACTTAGAGCAAACCGGTCGCGTGACGGCGCAGACTTTTTACAACATGCCGGGTTGGGTGTGTCACCACAATTCGGACATATGGGCCATGACGAATCCCGTGGGGGATTTTGGGAATGGGGAACCGAGCTGGGCGAATTGGCCGATGGGTGCTGCGTGGGCTTCGACACACTTGTGGGAACATTATCAGTTTACGCA
>CANHKE010000125.1 GCA_947461155.1 Cytophagaceae bacterium
ATAAAAATTAATCGGGCGATTCGTGGAAATGCCTCAATTACGGGAGTAGTTACTTCGCTTAGTTTGCCGGAAGGTTCACGCGTCGGATATGGATTCATGGTTAAGATTGATGGTGCTGAATATATGCTCGCTTTTGGCGATGAGGCCAACAAAGAATTTGATGAATTGCGCGGCCTACAAGTGAACGACAAAATCATCATCAAAAGCCATCATGTATCGAAGGCGCCCAAGTACGCCTATCCCATTTTAACGGCGACTTATGTGACCAAGGATCAAAAATTCATATTCAAGCGCAAAGCCAATCAAGGAGGTTGTTAATCTTGCCTGATTTTTACGTGTAGCTTTCACATGCAAGACATACTTAAAAAACTCCGATTCAAAGGTGAAGGTATTGTGATCAATGCCCCTGTAGGCTTGGCGGAGGCATTTGTCGGGCTTGGTTTTAGCACTGAGTTTAATCAAGCCAAAAGTACCAATACGCTCGTGTTTATTTCGAATGGCGATGGCTTATTACGATTTTTGTCGAACGAATTAATTCACATTGAATCCGATAGTGTTTTCTGGATTGCTTACCCGAAAGGGACATCTAAGTGGAAGTCGGACATCAACCGGGATAGCATTCGAATGACTGTCGAGGAATTTGGCTTATCGACCGTTACAGCTATTTCCATCGATGAAACTTGGAGTGCGCTGCGTTTTCGCCCCATCGAACAAGTGGGGAAATAATCATTTTACTCAGATCTTATGATCAAATTCGCTTACACAATCCTATACGTTGAAGATGTCTCGAAAAGCGTTCAATTTTATGAGCAAGCGTTCGGATTCATGACCAAGTTTATCACGCCCGACAATTCTTATGGCGAAGTTATTTCCGGGGAGACAACGCTTTCCTTCGCCTCAAAAACATTAGCGGGCTCTAATTTATCCGATGGATTTATTGAGAGTAAAATCCAAGAAAAGCCACTAGGGATTGAAATTGGATTTACAACAGATGATGTGCCTGCGACCATGAAACTAGCCATTGAGTCGGGTGCGATTTTATGTGAAGCACCCAAGGAAAAACCCTGGGGACAAGTTGTGGGATATGTCCGTGATTTGGACGGATTTTTGATTGAGATTTGTACGCCTATGGCGTCGTGACAGGTATAATTTTCTAGTTGATTTTGACGTACTAAAACGGGACTTGGAAGATATCAAGGGTTCTTAGCTAAGACCATTGAAAAATTTCCGAGAGTGACAATTGTCACCATAGATACGCCTGATTTTGCCCAAATTTGCTGCATGATCGTAGACGTAAAAGAACATTGGGAAACCATCTATAAGACCAAGAAGCCTACTGAAGTGAGTTGGACCCAAGAGGTCCCTTCGGCTTCTTTGGCATTCATTCATCAGTTTAAAATTCCTAAGAATGCGAAGATTATCGACATCGGTGGTGGAGATAGCAACCTTGTTGATTTTTTGTTGGCAGAAGGCTACATCAATCTTTCTGTTTTGGACATTTCAGAAGCTGCGATTCAACGTGCGCAAGCAAGATTAGGCGATGCGGCGAATAAAGTCACGTGGATTGTATGTGATATTTTGGAGTTCAAGCCAAAAGAGAAATACGATGTTTGGCATGATCGAGCTGCTTTTCATTTTCAGACCGAGCCAGCTAAAATTGATACCTATCTTAATATTGTTAAAAATGCGGTAGACGGAATGGTTATCATTGGCACATTTTCTACGGATGGCCCAACCAAATGTAGCGGATTAGAAATTCAACAATATGATGAGGAGGGAATGAAGGCGAAATTTATTCAGTCGGATTTCAAAAATCTGGAGTGCAAACGCGAAAATCACGTTACCCCGAGCGGGGCGGTTCAGAATTTTGTATTTTGCAGCTTTATGAAAGGATAATGGCAAAGCAGATGAATGAGCGTGACAAATTAAATGAAATTTGGATTTCTCGATGGAATGAAAGATATCGCGATGTAGTATTTGCCTATGGCGAAGACCCTAATGAGTATTTAAAAGAGGAATTAGAAAAACTACCTATAGGGAAGATTCTCTTTCCAGCAGAAGGCGAAGGACGAAATGCCGTTTATGCCGCACAATTAGGTTGGGATGTTTCCGCATTTGATATTAGCCAGGAAGGAAAAAACAAAGCCATTCAGCTAGCTGAAAAAAAGGGTGTAACAATTGATTATCAGGTCGGGCTTTTGGAGGACTTGAATTTTGAATCCGAGCAATTTGATGCCATTGCGCTAATTTATGCCCATTTTCCGGCGAACATTAAATCGGCCTACCACCAAAAATTGAATAGCCTTCTGAAAAAAGGAGGGACCATTATTTTTGAATCTTTTAGTAAAAAACATTTGGCTTATGTTATGGCAAATGAAAATGTTGGGGGCCCGAAAGACATCGATAGCTTATTTTCCATCGATGAAATTAAAGCAGATTTTCCTCAATATACGATCATCGAATTAGTCGAGCAAGACGTCGAATTAAGCGAAGGATTATACCATAACGGAACGGGGTCTGTGATTCGATTTGTGGGAGAAAAACAATAAATTCGAAAAATGTGATGGAGGAACTCATGAATTTGCGACTTGCAAACCCCGAAGACATAGATACAATTTGGGATATTTTGCAAGATGCGATTGCCCAACGAAAAAGAGATGGGAGTGAACAATGGCAACATGGATATCCGAATAGACAAATTATTGAGGAAGATATTCAACATACGCACGGGTACGTGCTCATTAAGGAAAATCAAGTAATTGCCTATGCTGCCATCGTATTCGGAATAGAGCCTGCCTATGCCGATATTAAAGGCAAATGGCTTTCTCAGGATACTTATGTTGTCGTGCATCGGGTTGCAACAGCGGAAGCTTTTAAGGGATTTGGTATCGCTACGAAACTGTTTCAATTCATTGAGGCGCTTAGCATCAGCAAGGGTGTTTTTAGCATTAAAGTGGATACGAATTTTGACAATATACCCATGTTACGAATTTTAAAAAAACGACACTATTTACATTGTGGAGAAATCATTTTTGGGGGAGCTCCAAGAATGGCATTTGAAAAATTATTACGACTATAAATAATCAACATAGAAAGCATATGAAAACGTTAAGTTTCCCCCAAATATCCCTGATTCTTAATATACTCGTGTTAATTCCCGTTTGTTCAGGCTTACTTTTTAATGCCAATTGGGCCATTGATTCCTACGGCACCGAAACACCCGCACGCGGTATTCTGTTGGCAATCTATTTGACCATTCTCATTTTCTCCGCGGTGCTCTTATTCAAGTTTGATGCCAAAATGGTTATGGCGCTTTTGGCCGTTCAAATTATGTATAAGTTATTGAGCCCCATCACGGTAGGAACGCTGACGAATCCAGTGATTATTAGCAATCTATTTATTGCTATTTTTCATATGTTTAGCATCTGGAAATTAACATCGTCCCGAGAAAAATGGAGGTAGGTCAATATCAAAACTGTAAGATCAATGGATAGTATTCAATACTTTTCTTGATTTTAAAGAAAGGCAGCGTTACCATTAAGGTTTTAACTTGATCCTCGTCAATATCCTTAAAAACTAAAACGGCGCCATTTCTCCCTTGACGCAAATACAAATGCTCCAGAACTCCTTGGGCTTTCCAATCAGCAACAACCGCCTGTTCCTCCTTTAATAATTCCGGAAAATTATCCGGAAGGTTTTCCATATCGAGGGTTAAAATTACCTGGATTCTGTTCATGTTTTTCTATTTAAAAATGGAAGCCAATTGCTTATGGCTGTGTCAAAAATGCCTTCGAATAATTAATTTTCAGCGCATCCATCGCAGGCAAATGTCCCGTTAAACGCTTTTTGAAGTCGGCATAATTCTTCGCTTCTTTCGCCGACCACGCTACTTCGGAAAGCGCTAAGGCCCGCGGATATGTCATGTATTCCGCATAGGCAATATTGCTGATGTATTCCGTCCACACATTGGCCTGAATACCCACCACATGCTTCGCTTCTTCAGCCGTCAATTCCGGTAGATTAGGCTCAAACGAATAACATTTACTCAAGGGCAAATTGCCCCCGATCGCCAGCGGCTCCGTTTTAGCATCCGCTTGGTAATAATCCAAATAGAAATACGAATTCGGCGACATCACCACGTCGTGGTTTTGCTTCGCGGCTTCGATGCCACCCTTTGTCCCGCGCCAAGACATCACCATGGCATTTGGAGAAAGACCCCCTTCTAAGATTTCGTCCCAGCCCAATAATTTTTTGCCTTTGGAGGTGACGAATTTATCGATCCGACGGATGAAATAACTCTGCAATTCGTGCTCATCTTTTAAGCCTAATTTTTTAATTAAATCCTGGCAGAACTTACTTTCCTTCCATTGCGTTTTCGGACATTCATCCCCCCCGATGTGAATGTATTGGCTCGGGAAAAGCGCCATCACTTCCGTCAGCACATCCTCCAAAAACGTAAACGTTTCTTCGCGCGGAAACAATACATCTTCCGACACCCCCCACTTAGTTTTGACTTTATATAGCTTATCGCTATTGGCCCCAAATTGTGGATATGCCGCCAAAACCGCCTGCGAGTGACCCGGCATTTCGATTTCTGGAATCACATCAATGTATTTTTTCGCGGCATAAGCAACGATGTCTTTCACTTCTTCTTGCGTATAAAATCCACCATGTGGTTTCCCATCGTAACTAAGGTCCTTGTAATGCCCTAACATACTTTCCTTGCGAACGGATGAAATACTTGTCAGCAACGGATATTTTTTTATTTCAATGCGCCAGCCTTGATCCTCCGTTAAATGCCAATGAAACGTATTCATTTTGTAAATCGCCATCAAATCAATGAAGCGTTTGACCGATGCCACTGGATAATAGTAACGACCCACATCGAGCATCAAACCACGATACGAAAACCGTGGTTCATCCTGAATCATGACATTCGGAATCGCAATCGTTCCCGTGATTTTCTCTCCCCCGTAAATTTGTGCGGGCATTAATTGCAATAAGGTTTGCAACGCATAAAATGCGCCCTTTCCTGTCTTAGCCTGTATATCGATTTTCTTCGAACTAATTTGAAGTGCATACGCTTCTTCAGCTAACGCGTTATTTTGTGAAAATTGAATGGCAGCTGATTTCGAGGCCTTTGCGCTGATGGGGAAAGCACCCGCTCCTTGGAGATATTCTTGAAGCAAATGGGCCGCCGGAGCAAACTCCGCATTCGAAAATCCGATGCTAGTAGACTTTTTGACCACAAATTGACCCGTATTGGGCACGACTTTTTTGGGAAACGGAATG
>CANHKE010000126.1 GCA_947461155.1 Cytophagaceae bacterium
GGACTAATCACCTCGATGGGTAATGTGGCATATAATTTAGGCCCCATGACCTTCACCGGATATTTCACCCAATGCTCTAAACCCTTTTGGATTTGTGTCAACACCGAAGGCACCACCGAACTAATCAAAATCGATTGCACCGTAAACTCCGGGAAACCTTTGTCGGTGAGCTCCTTCTGAATCCAATGTTCCATTCGAATCGCGCTCCACGGCTGATGTGTGGGTGTACGCAAAATCACCTTCCACTCGGTATCGGTGTAAAATCCACAGACGATGTCTGTATTTCCAATGTCAACAACTAAATGCATGTAGGTAAATCTTTTTCAAGTCCAGCCGATAAAATCGGGAAACGCAACCACGATTTGGGATCAAGGCTGTAATCATCCACATGGAATCCAGGCGCATAACGCTCTCGTTTCCACTGATTTCGCGCCCATAAACGAAAGAATCGATGGGCAAATTCATCCAATTGCGCGGCATTAAACTGCGCACCATATACTTGATTTAATTTTGAAGCACATTCCGCAGGCGACAATCGATCATAAAAAGACCAGCGCTCCAAGGCATTCAAAATCGGATACGGCATCAAATCCTCCTCATCCACCTGCTTCGTATCCAATGGGCGCAATTCCGCACTTGGCTCTAACGCATTCACCCCAGATAATCCTTTGATCGTCAGATTTCCATCCAAACCAACCTGTTCCATCCATTTCAACCACACCCGAATAAATGGTTTATCAATCCCGGCAATCGGTGAGATCGATCCCGACGTATCACCATCCATCGTCGCATAACCCACACTCGCTTCAGAGCGATTTGAGGTAGCTAAAAGGAGGGCATTGTGGATATTTGCTAACATCCACGCGCTCGGGGCACGAACACGTGCTTGCACATTTTGCAAGGTAATGTCGTCTGTTTTCCAGCTCAATTCTCGGCCAATCGCTCCTTCTATGAGGGTTCGGTATTCCGATACCAGGGTATCTATTTGAATTTCAGCGTGATTGGCACCCAAGCAAGCAGCCAAATCATGGGCGGATTGGCGGGTTTCCACCGAAGAATTAACCGTTCCCTGATACAGTGTCTGGATAAAACGGCGCGTAAACGAAGGTACATCCTCCACTGAATTCATCCAGGGAATATAGGCCATTCGCTTTTTCATGCCTTCCCAACCAAGCTGCTTTTCAGCCAATTGAATGGCCAAATAACATAAGGAGGCAATCGCAGATGAATCCGCACCTCCCGATAAAGAAATCACATAACCATATGAAAATGACTTGCGTACATAATCCCACAAGCCCAAAGAAACCGAACGGGCAAATTCCTCTTCTTTGATGTGAATGGATGCCTCCCAATTGGCCGCAGCGAAAGTCTGCGAAACAGCCTTAGCTTGTACAAAAGCCGGCAATGAAATGATATCGTCACCAGCGTCATCGACCGATTTTAATTCCACGGTGGAATAAATCAGTTCATGATCGTTCATGGAAAACCGTTGGGTTTGGCTAATGATATTCCCACGATCAGCCACATAGGCATCCCCATCAAAAATCACCCGACCAGATTCATTGCCTAATAAATTCGCAAAAACATAGACTCCATCGATAATTTGAGAACCCGCCACAGCTAATTGCTGGCGTACTTTATTTTTCCCAAACGAAAAATGCGAAGCCGTAGGATTAATAAGCATCGAAACACCCCGTTTCGCTAACCCATAAGCCGGACGTTTATCGCCTTCCCAGGCATCTTGACAGATTTCCACACCCATCGTCCAAGCACCCCCCCGGATGCGGTAATCCCCGAAAGGAATTCCTTGCCAATGCGAACGTTTGCCAGCAGGCCAAGGCGTAAACCACCGCGGTTCATAATGCACGCCATCATCGGCCAAATGTTGTTTGGGAATCAATGCGACAATCTTTCCATGCGCAACACACGCGACTACGTTGTATAAATGCCCTTCGTGGCGGATGGGTAAACCGACCCATACCAAACAAGAATATGCTTCACTTGCTAATTTATGTAGGTATTCGATTGCTTTAATTTCCGTCAATGGAGCCAAAAACTGATCCTCACACCCATATCCAGTCAAACACATTTCAGGAAAACAGAGTACCTGCACACCGGCAGTTTCCGCTGCGGAAATAGCTGATTTTATTCGAAGGTAATTTCCTTCCCAATCTAAAGGAGTCTGATTCAAGACGGCAGCTCCTACATTGACTTGCGACATATTAACGTGGCTTCGCAGCTGGAGCTGGCTTTTTTCTTCCTAAAATTTTATACCAAGGTTTGGCAGTAACAACCTCTTTTTGGCCATTCGCACCTACACGTACGTGCTTGTAACGAGGTGTCCACATCCATGACATCGCTTCCCGCGGACGGTAATAACTTTCGCCATGCCGGTGTTCAACCCGCACCCGACACGTTTCCCGAGGGCAACGGGCGGACCAACACGCACTCAGGATCATAGTCGAAAAGACTAGGAAAAGAACATTCCAAAACGGACTGGTACGTGATGCTTTTGACATGAAATCAATTAAAAAGAATTCGAAGCTAGTGCTATAACGAATCCTGATTAGTTAAATTACAAATCAACCCGTATTTTTACTGGGAATTCTAGGTTAATATGCAATCCAAACTCAAAGATATAAAAACAGCCGCAAAATCAGACGTTTTTGAATACCCGGTCATGGAATCTTTTTACACGATTCAAGGCGAAGGAAAGTATCAAGGACATGCTGCTTATTTTATCCGCTTAGGCGGCTGTGACGTCGGTTGCCACTGGTGCGATGTCAAAGAATCTTGGCCCGTAGACACCCATCCCCGTAAATCAGTTGACACTTTAGTCAACGAAGCACTTCAGTTTCCAGGCCGACTCGCCGTCATCACAGGTGGGGAACCATTAATGCACGATTTAGGACCATTGACAACGGCATTGCAAGCAGCTGGTTTCCAAACAAATATCGAAACCTCGGGTGTATGCGAAGAAGTTACAGGCACTTGGGATTGGATCTGTTTTTCACCCAAAAAATTCAAGGAACCGAATCCAGCGATTTTAGCTCAGGTGCACGAATTGAAAGTGGTCATTTTTCACCCTTCTGATATGCCTTGGGCGGCGGCTTGGGCAGATAAAATTCCTACTGAGGCCGCTTTATATTTACAACCTGAGTGGTCTAAACAAGAAACGATTAATCCGCTGATTGTTGATTTCGTGAAGTCAAATCCACAATGGCGCATTTCGGTTCAAACCCATAAGTTCCTTCAAATCCCCTAAGGTATGTTGGCCTGGCTCATCCCGTTTGTCGCTTATTGCCTACCGATGGATAGCCTCCCTTCGCCGATAACGGAATTAAATCTACATCGGACCCAATACTTCCCCCAATACCACGTAGCTTCTCAAAACCTGTACGTAACCGTCCGGAAAGCAGCAAAAACCGATGAGGAGCTTTTTGTGGCCCATTGGAATGGTCGGCATTTTGACGCCCCAGCACCCATCGAGGCCATCAATCGGGAAAATAATGAGGGAACGCCAAGCATTAGCCAAGATGGAAAAACACTTTATTTTTCTGCCTGCGAATACCCGAATAGTTTTGGAGGCTGCGACTTATATGAAAGCCAGTGGATGGGCGCTTCCTGGTCAAAGCCAAAAAACCTAGGTTTTTTAATTAATTCGCATGAATGGGAAGGACAGCCACACATCAGTCCAGATGGCGCGAAACTGTATTTCTCTTCGGACCGATTGGGCGGATTTGGCAAACGAGATATTTGGGTAAGTGAAAAAGATGAGCAAGGGCGCTGGAATACGCCAAAAAATGTCGGCAACTTAATAAACTCAAACGAAGACGAACAAGGGCCTTACATCCTGGCAAGTAAATCAGTATTCATTTATTCGAGTAGTAAAGCTGGCGGAAAAGGCGGGCTTGATTATTACCAAACCCCATATCCGATCATTTCAGGCGAAAAACCAGAGGCGATACAGCTATTAAACACCGCTAACCACGATGCTGGGATTAGTATAGGACCTGAAGATGATTCATACTTCATCTCACGCAAATCCACAGAATCAGAACGTGAATTAGATATTGCACAGGTTTGGATATCCCCTGAAACCTGGCTGAAAGCGCCGGTTAAACGCATTCAATTTGACTCCTTACATTTCGAGTCGATTCAATTTGCCAATAATGCCTGGAATTTGACCGACCCCATACCCGATTGTCTACGCAACCTAGCCAAATACCTACACGAAAATCCCGCACAATTCATTGACATAGAAGGACATACGGATGATATTGGCAATGCATCCAATAATCAAATCTTATCGGAGAAACGGGCTTTATCTGTGAAAATGCAGTTAATCAAACTGGGCATTTCCGCAGACCGCATGCAAACACGAGGTTTAGGCAATACCGTCCCCAAAGAGAAGTTGGACCGTCAGAAAAACCGACGCATCGAAATCAAATTACGTTAAGCTTTTTTCTTGCGCGCCTTTTTCTTCTTTTTGCGCGAAGTCTTTTTCTTTTTCTTTTTGGGCGCCACTGGATGTTCCGCACGGCCAACGGAGTCGCGTTGCGCCCAGGAAATTTTCAGGGAATCTGTGATTTCTTCAGGAGACAAAAGCCTCAGTTCTACTTTTGAAATTCCGAAAGGAACTAAACCAAGATCCTGCGCAGCACATTTGGATACGTCGATGACACCCCCGCGAAAAAAGGGACCACGATCGTTCACGCGAACAAAAACTTTTTTACCCGTTTTCACCAAGGTAACTTCCACCCAGGATCCCATCGGATAGGATTTATGTGCGGCAGTGTAGACAAATGGATGGTATTTTTCACCTGAATAGGTCCGAGAACCCCAGTGTTTGGCATGATAAAAAGTACCTAAACCTTTCTGAGTTTGGGCTAGTCCAATGAAGCTAGCTAACATAAAAAGAACACCGAGAATTAACCTATTTTTTTGAATCATAGGCTGCAAAACTAAGTGGAATTGGGGGATAAAACAAAAAGGCCCCTGCAAGCAAGGGCCTTTTTAACGTTATTTAAGAACAAACTAGCGCTGTGACATCGGAACAAATGCACGAGGTGTCGCACCTACATAAATTTGTCTTGGACGGCCAATCGGCTCTTTGTTTGTCATCATTTCTTTGTGTTGTGCAATCCAACCCGGTAGACGTCCGATCGCAAATAAGATCGTAAACATGTTCGTAGGGATATGCAAAGCGCGGTAAATAATACCTGAATAGAAATCCACATTCGGATATAATTTACGTGCAACGAAATA
>CANHKE010000127.1 GCA_947461155.1 Cytophagaceae bacterium
AAGTGGTTGTACAAGGCGCTTCGGCTTTGGAAGCTATTTTTGCGAAAGATTAGGGTAAAAAGCCATGGCTTTTTACCCTAATCTTTCGCAAAAATAGCTTCCAAAGCCGAAGCGCCTTGTACAACCACTTGGCCAGAGGGCATCGGCTGCTTGGGAATAATCCCCACACGCTCTTGCGTAGCACCGCGTACCTCTACCGGAATCTGCTTCATCGCCCCATTGGCCATTTCTACGTATATAAATCCTCCTTTTCCCACGCGCGCTAAACCCGCCTGCGGAATGGTTAACATCTTTTGCGTGCCAACTTTTATCTCTGCATTGACAAACTGACCAATCGTGAAATTCGCCTCCGAAGCCTCCGAATCAAAATGTCCGTGCACGGGTGTCAACCGTGTACTCAAATCCACTTGTTGGCCCACCAAAAACACCTTGCCTTTGGCGACAACACCACTACTCGTAAATTCAATCGTTTGACCCAATTTAATTTTCGCCAAATCGCGCTCAAAAACCTTTAATTCGATATGTTTATGCGCCACACCCACAATCTTGACCAACACATCCGTAGGCGATACAAACTTCCCAATCGCTAATGCCTGCTCCTCAATGTACCCGTCGATCGGCGATTTGACCGTTAAGGTCGAACTAATATTTCCCTGAGCCAACGACTTCATGTCACATCCCAAAATCGCTAGTTTTAATGCCAAGGACTTGGTTAAGGCCTGTAAATTACCTAAGTCGGCCTCCGCCTGCTGGAACTTTTTCTTAGATCCAACTTCCTCCGCCTGAAGGACTTGCTGGCGTGAGCGCTCAGACTCCAGCAAACCCATTTGACTTTGTGCCTGCAAATATTCCTGCTGCATTTGGATGAAATCCAAACTCGTTAAAGTTGCCAAAACTTGGCCTTTAGCGACGCGTTTGCCCGGAAGCAATTCGAATGTCGACTTTACATACCCTGAAATCGGAATGGAAACCGATGCCTGCGAAATGGGCGGAACGTCCACTAAACCCGTACATGAAATGCTTTCTGATAGCTCCTGCTCTTCCAATTGCCCTAAGACAATTCCTGCACGCTGTTTTTGATCAGCATTTAACTGAATCACCGTGGGGGCTTGTGCCACCTCGGTCGTTTCCTGCTTGCCGCAACTTGCCGCAAGTACAGCGAAAAATATGATGATGTATTTATTCATTGCCTAAAATAGTTTCGATTTGAATGATGGTTTGGTTGTGTGCCAATACCTCTTGTAAATATTGTTCACGAATCTGCCATGCCTGCTGGGTATTTGCCAGCATTTCAACATATTCAATTTCCCCTTGCTGGTAGCTTTTCAAAGCCGCTTGCTCTAGCCAAGCCGCCTGCGCTAAACCCGTTTCCTGGTAATACTTTAGTGACCCGCGGTATTTTTCCACTTGCGTCATGTAACCCGAAAGCTCCGCGGTCACTTGTGCGAGTCCTTGCGTTTTCTGACTTTCAAAAACCTGTTCTTGGCTTTTGGATGCAGCGACGCGCGCCTTTTGCGCCTTCGTAAAAATGGGGATAGCCAGACCGGCCTGGACAAAATTTTGCCCACCGTGGTTCTCGATACTTTGCGTCACAACTCCCACACGAATATCTGGCTTCAGCTTTTGCTGCTCAACAGCCGTTTGCAATTTGCCCTGTTCGATTTGCTCCGTCAATAATTGAACATATGGCGTTTCCGCTAATGTCTTCCCCTTGCGAAGTGAAAGCAAAAGGTTTTCTTGACCTTGAATCTCAAAATCATCAGTGCGATTTAGCCAATAGGCCAGCTGCTGATAGTTGGCTTTCATGTCCAAACGCAACGCCACTTGCTTTTGTTGGAACTCTCGCAAACGCGCCTCCGCGGCCACTAATTCCAATTTACCCGTTTCCCCCTCCTTATATTTCAAGGTAGCGGCTCGCTTCATTTGCACATAAATACTATCCTGAACCTTCAAATATTCCAGCTGTTTCTTTTGCAACAAGATCTGCGAATAAGTCCATTTCACCGTGGCAAACACCCGGTTTTGCGTCAATTGCAAGCGCTTTTCGGCCAACAATTTTTGGCCGGCTAATGCCTTCACTTGCGCTTTCAACAACGTAGGCCATGGAATACTCTGGTTTGCCATCACCGTATAATCTTGACTAAAATAGGTTTGTGTCTTCCCATATTGAAAATCCACTGAACCCTTCGGTAATTCCCGACCAGTCGCAATCAGTTGCTGTGCCGTTTGAACTTCCAAGTTTCCCGTCTTCAAAAGCGCATTGTTTTTAACCGCTATCTCCAAACACTGATCCAAGGACAAACGCGGCGATTGCGCGGATGCACTGAAGCTTAGAATTAACAATAAACTAATCAGCACACTACCACTCGCTTTCAATCTCCGCTCCTGGCGCGTCATCAAAATGGAATACACCACGGGGATCACCACAAGCGTCAAGAAAGTAGCCGTAATCAAACCCCCAATAACCACCGTAGCCAATGGTCGCTGCACCTCCGCACCCGGCGACGTACTCAAGGCCATCGGTAAAAAGCCCAAAGAAGCGACAGACGCCGTCATGATCACCGGTCGGAACCGCAATTCCAAGCCTTTGTGTAGCCGCTCCGCTACCGACAAGCCTTCGTTTGCCAATTGCTTGAAATAAGATAGGAGCACAATCCCGTTCAATACCGCGACCCCAAACAAGGCAATAAATCCAATCCCCGCCGAAACCGAGAAAGGCATCCCACGAAGCCATAAGGCAAATATACCCCCGATGGCAGATAAAGGAATCGCTAAGTAAATAATGGCCGCTTCCGTAATGGACTGGAAGGTAAAAAAGAGTAACACAAAAATGAGTACCAACGCAATCGGAACGACTAATCCCAAACGCGACTTAGCTGCTTGCAAGTTCTCAAACGTACCTCCATAGGTCACGTAATATCCAGCAGGCAACACCACTTTGTCTTGCATAATCTTTTGGATATCCGCGACAACACTTTCCACATCCCGATTCCGCACATTAATCCCAATGGTGATGCGGCGGTGCGTATTATCCCGTGCAATTTCAACAGGCGCATTTTCAAAATCAACTTGCGCTATTTCTTGTAGTGGGATCGGAGCGCCTGATGGCCTTTCCACATACAATTCCCGTAAATTCTGAATGTCTTTGCGGTGCGCACTATCCATCCGAACGACCAAATCAAAACGCTTTTCCCCTTCCATCACAATCCCTGCAGTCTCGCCCGCAAAAGTTGTTTTGATCAGTTGGTTCACTGACTCTACCTCAATTCCATATTGCGCCATCTTTGCCCGATCGTATTTCACGACTAGCTGCGGAATCCCGTCGATTTGCTGCACTTTGATATCACCCACCCCCTCAACTTTTCGAATGAATCGTGCCGCCTCCGTCGCATGCGAAAACAATTCGTCGAGGTCTTCCCCAAAAATCTTGATGGCAATGTCCGACTTCACCCCGGCAATCAATTCATTAAAGCGCATTTGAATGGGTTGCGTAAATTCGAAATTCACTTCTGGAAATGCGTTTAAGGAATTATCCATCTTCGCCTCCAGCTCCTCCATCGTTTTGGCTTTCGTCCACTCCTTCGGCTCCTTTAATATAATCAACAAATCACAGGCATTAATCCCCATCGGGTCCGTAGGGATTTCAGATGCACCAATGCGCGATACAACTTGCTTGATCTCATCCGGGTATTCCTTCATAAGCAATTTTTGCGCCTCCGTATTGATGTGTATACTTTGCGACAATGACGCGTTCGTAGGTAAAACCACTTCCACGGCAAAATCACCTTCATTCAATTCGGGAATAAATTCGCCGCCGAGGGTCGAGAAGACATAAAAACTACCGGCCAACAATACTACCGAAGCAATGACAACTTCCTTACGTTTTTTCAGCGCCCAATTAACCATCGGTTTGTAGCCCCGATACAAGGTGTTCATGATGCGGTCAGCGATTGTAATTTCATGACTGATTTTCTTGCTTAAGCACAAGGCCGACATCATCGGCACGTAGGTCAATGACAAAATCAAGGCCCCGACAATCGCAAAACTAACCGTTTGGGCCATCGGGCGGAACATTTTTCCTTCGATACCTCCCAAAGCCATAATCGGGAAATACACGATCAGGATAATGATGACGCCGAATGCGGCCGACTGAAATATCGCTTGCGCCGAGATATTGACTTCCTCATCCATCGCGTGCTGACTCAGCACCTCACCTTTTCGATGCGCGTGGAGTCGGTGGATAATCGATTCTACAATAATCACAGCTCCATCCACAATCAAACCAAAGTCAATGGCTCCCAAGCTCATTAAGTTGGCCGACACCCCAAAAATATTCATCAGCGCAAAGGCAAATAACAAACACAATGGAATCACGGAAGCAACGATTAAGCCTGCCCGCCAATTGCCAAGCAGCAAAATCAGAATAAACACCACAATCAATCCTCCCTCAATTAAGTTCTTTTCCACGGTGGAAATCGATTTCCCGATTAACACACTGCGGTCCAAAAAGGGCACAATTTTAATTCCTTGTGGCATCGTTTTTTGAATCTCTTCCATGCGGGCCTTCACATCCTTGACCACATTATTCGCACTAGCCCCTTTCAAGAGTAACATAACGGCACCTACCACTTCGCCTTTCCCGTTCCGGGTCATGGCGCCGTAACGCATCGCTTTCCCAAACTGAACGGTCGCCACATCGCGGACTAATACCGGCATGCCGCCTGGACCGCGCTGCGCCACCACGACCTGTTCTACATCGGTTAATGAGGTGAGCATCCCCTCGGAACGAATGAAATAGACATCGGTGCCTTTCTCCAAATAACTTCCTCCAGAATTCGAATTACTATTTTGCAACGCGGTAAAAACTTGATTGACCTGAATGCCCAGCGCGCGTAGGCGATCCGGATTCACAGCCACTTCGTATTGCTTCAAATGTCCACCAAAGGAACTAACCTCTACGACGCCTGGAATGCCTAACAATTGGCGTTTGACGATCCAGTCTTGATAGGTGCGTAAGTCGGCCAAGGAATATTGATCCTCAAAAGCGGGGTCAACTTCCAGCGTATATTGGAAAAATTCGCCTAGTCCGGTGGTAATAGGGGCCATTTCGGGAACACCGGCTCCTTTCAACAAATAAGGCTCGGCCCCTTTTAGTTTCTCAGAGACTTGTTGGCGCGCCACCTCCATCGCCACCGCATCATCAAAAACAACGGTGATGATGGATAAACCCATGCGCGAAATGGACCGAATGTCTTTGACATTGG
>CANHKE010000128.1 GCA_947461155.1 Cytophagaceae bacterium
GCGGATCGCTGGCAATTTGTCTTGTCGTTTCAATATGGAAACAATCGTTTCCCGTGGGATGGCTTGTCGGCGGAGGCCAACGTACTCTTTGAAAAGAAAGGGGACAGTTATGCCTTTCAAAAGATAATGCGGTCTTTGGTCAAGGAAAAACGAAGTTTTCAGAGTTTAAAATCCATGGGCTTGCCGATGGAAGCCGATGGCCGTGCAACGATTTCGCGATCAGATGCGGTACAATGGCTGACTGCGCATAAACAAGACCTTGATCAAGCAGGCTTCGTTGTTCAGTTTAAAGGGGACGGATCTGCGCCGCGCTACTTCCTAGGGAAGCCAGAAATCAGCATTCGTATTGGTGAGAAATTTGACTGGTTTGACATTCAAGCGATTATTTCGTTTGGGCAGTTTCAGATTCCATTTTTGAAGATTCGCCAACTAATCTTGCAGAAGAAAAAGGAATTTCATTTGCCAGACGGCTCGATCGCGATTATTCCGGACAATTGGTTTCATGATTACCAAGATTTATTCTATTTCTCGGAAACACGTCCAGGCGAAGATGGCGTGTATCTGCGTCGCCAGCATTTTCAATTGATTCAAGAGTGGGAAAACCAGGACCTAGTTAAGACGTCTTTGAAAGCCAAAACGCTCAGCGATCTAAAATTAGAGACGAAAGAATTTCCCGTTCCAAAGAATTTCAAAGGAACCTTGCGACCATATCAGCTCGAAGGCTATCGCTGGATGCGGACACGTCAAGTGGCCGGTTTAGGTGCTTGTTTGGCGGATGACATGGGTCTCGGAAAAACGGTTCAAACGCTTTGCTTATTGCAAAGTTTGAAGGAACAAGGGGAGACCCTGCCCACTTTACTTGTGATGCCCACATCCCTTTTATATAACTGGGAAATGGAGGCGAAGAAATTTACCCCACAACTCCGTGTGTTAGTGTATAGCGGACCGCAACGTGAGAAATTACAGGCCCAGATCGGCAAAGTGGATTTAATCTTGTGTTCGTTTGGTATGGTCCGTTCGGATATCGATTGGTTTGAGAAACAACCTTTCAGCTATGTGATTTTAGATGAGTCGCAAGCCATTAAAAATCCACTCGCAAACATTACGAAAGCCGTTCAAAAATTAAACGCCAAATTCCGTTTAGTCATGACGGGTACCCCGTTAGAAAACTCAACGATGGACCTTTGGTCGCAAATGAATTTTGTGAATACAGGTTTGCTTGGAAGCCAACGGTATTTCAAGGATTCGTTCCAGATTCCTATTGAGAAAAAGGCAGACGGAGACCAAAAAAAGCGTTTATACTTCTTAATAAAGCCTTATTTATTGCGGAGAGAAAAGCGTCAGGTGGCGGCCGACTTGCCTGAAAAGATGGAGTCGATTACCTACTGTTCGATGTCGGAGGAACAAGAGCGTTTGTACGATAAAACGAAATCGTTTTATCGCGATGTATTGTTAAAGCAGATCAAAGACGAAGGTTTACAAAAGTCTCGCTTCTCGGTATTGCAAGGCTTAACCAAATTGCGCCAATTAGCGAATCATCCGGCTTTGTGCGAGGATGGATTCACCGGAGAATCGGGTAAAATGGAAGCGGTTTTGGAGAAGTTGGAGACGGTACTCGAGCAGCACCATAAAGTATTGATTTTCAGTCAGTTTGTTCAGCATTTAGGCTTAATTCGTAAGGCTTTGGATGAACGTGGCATTGCGTATGCCTATTTGGATGGAAGTACTTCTGATCGGAAGGGTCAGGTGGAAAGTTTCCAGAAGGATGATGGGCAGTCTGTGTTCCTGATTTCCCTAAAAGCCGGTGGCGTAGGTTTAAATCTAACGGCTGCTGATTATGTATTTTTATTGGATCCGTGGTGGAATCCTGCGGCAGAGGCACAGGCCATTGACCGTGCGCACCGGATTGGTCAAAAGAAAACGGTATTCACGTATAAGTTTATTAGTAAAGAGACGGTTGAGGAGAAAATCCTATCGCTTCAGCAGCGTAAATTGGATTTGGCGAATGACTTAGTCACCTCAGATGAAAGTATATTGCGCGCGTTAAGTGAAGACGAGGTGCTTGACTTATTAAGTTAGCGTTTCACTAATACGTTTTTTGCCACCGCGTGGCTAATGAATACGGGTTGAGCCTCATCGATGCGCAAGCCTACCGACAAGTCAAATTCATTGATTTCGGTAATTTCTAATTTAGCCCCTAACTTGAGGTTTAACTTCGTCAGCAGTTGAAGAAATACCGCTGAATCTTGAGCAACACCCACGAGTGTTGCGGGACTTGCTAATGGTAAATTGGCTAGCGGAAAATATTCCAGTTGGGGTAAAATTCCCTCTTTATTTGGAATCGGATCTCCGTGCGGGTCTGTGCGGGGGAAATCAAGAAAAGCATCTAGCTTGTCGATGAGTACCTCCGATTCTATGTGTTCCAGTTGCTCCGCAATTTCGTGTACTTCATCCCAATTGAAGCCCATTTTTGTGACCAAAAATACTTCCCACAAACGGTGCTTTCGAACAATGTCTAAGGCGATTTTTTCACCGATAGCGCTGAGTCGAACACCTTGATATTTTTGGTAATTGACCCAGCCTTTTTCTGACATTTTCCGAAGCATGTCGGTCACAGAAGCCGCTTTGTTTTGCGTTAATTCAGCTATGGCATTTGTTGAAATATCATCATTCGTCGACTCGGAGAGCCGGTATATGATTTTCAAATAATTTTCTTCTGCAAATGAAATCGCCATATCGAAGTTTGGAAAAATCAAAAGTACAAAAATATTTTAAATTAAATTTTTAGACAAGGCTAAAAATTATTTTAGAATATTCTCTATATTTGGTTTTTACTTGAATCTATGGCTAAGCCTTGGCGTACGGAAAATAATAAGCAATCACTTAGTGAGGTATATGCGAGTATTCCCATTCCCCAAGGAGGTGGCTTTTGGAAGAATCTGCGGGCATTTATGGGTCCTGGATTTATGGTGGCGGTTGGTTATATGGATCCTGGGAATTGGGCGACTGATTTAGCGGGGGGTGCCCAATTTGGCTATACCTTATTGTCTGTCATTTTAATTTCGAGTCTTTTTGCGATTCTATTGCAGCACTTGGCGCTGAAATTAGGCGTAGCGACAGGTCGTGATCTAGCACAAGCATGTGGGGATGCGTTTTCAAAGCCCGTGGCTATTTTTTTATGGCTGATTTGTGAAGCGGCGATTGCGGCTTGCGACTTAGCGGAGGTAATTGGTTCGGCACTTGCCTTACATTTATTATTTGGCTTGCCTATTTTAGGAGGCATTGCTGTGACAATTTTGGATGTCTTTTTGATTTTATATTTTCAAAATCGAGGTTTTCGCGTACTTGAATCAATTGTTTTGGCGCTTTTGGCGGTCATCAGTTGTTGCTTTTTATACGAGATTATTATTGCCCAACCGGCCATTGGGCCAGTATTGCAAGGGCTTATTCCAAGTCCAGGTATTTTTCAAGATTCCAATCAATTGTATGTGGCCATTGGAATTTTGGGTGCCACGGTGATGCCTCATAATCTATATTTACATTCCAGTATCGTGCAAACGCGCGCCTTCGCCCATACAGATGAGCAGCGGACCAAAGCCATCAAATATGCGACTTGGGATTCAACGATTTCCTTGAGCTTAGCCTTTTTTGTCAATGCGGCCATTCTTATATTGGCGGCTGCCGCATTTCATTGGAGTGGGCAGCAACATGTAGCCGATATACGCGATGCGTTCGAATTGCTCAATCCCGCATTGGGTAGTAAATGGGCAGCTATTTTATTTGCGATTGCCTTATTAGCCTCCGGTCAGAACGCGACGCTTACGGGGACGCTGGCTGGGCAAATCGTCATGGAAGGCTTTTTAAATCTACGCCTAAAGCCATGGCTTCGGCGGTTAATAACACGCTTGTTGGCCATTTTACCTGCCTTTTTCATTACCTGGGTCTGGGGCGAAAGCAAGATTGGCGATTTGTTGATTTTTAGCCAGGTAGTCCTTTCGATGCAACTCAGCTTTGCAGTGATTCCGCTCGTTTTATTTACCAGCGATGCGAAGAAGATGGGTAAATTTGTGAATGCCCCTTGGCTGACCATTAGCGCTTGGATCATTAGCGCCATTATTTTGAGTCTAAATCTGTATTTATTAGCTCAAATTTTCTTTGGCGCTTAGCCACCGGTTATCTGGACCTACTTGTTCCATTAATTCCCAAGAAAGGTCTTGAAAGGGGCTTTTGATGCCTTTTTTAAGGGATACCTTCGATTGTATTTGTACGATGGTATCGGCCAATCCGGCAGCATAAAAGGCCTCCAAGGTTTTCGTGCCACCTTCTACCAAAATAGATTGAATACCTTCTTTTTGGCAGTATTTCATCAGTCCGGCTAGCAAATCATCCCCCAAAGCGATCCATTGTTTATTGCCATCTACATGCGCGTGGTCCTTCGTGCAAATCAGTAAAGCGAACTCATCTTGGAGTAATGTTCGATCCTGACGCATGCGATTTGTAGGATCTAAAACGATGCGAATGGGATTATTTCCTGGCCAAAACCGGGCATCCAATTTGGGATTATCCGTTTCTGCCGTGTTTACCCCGATTAAGATAGCTTGATGCTGTGTGCGTAATTTGTGAACAAGCTGCTTACTAATCTCATTTGAAAAATGCACCGGGGCTCCAGATTCATCCGCAATAAACCCATCCGCTGATGCGGCGAATTTAAGCGTAATCCAAGGGCGATTTTTCATATGGTAATGAAAAAAGTTCTGATTAATCTCCGCTCCTGCCTGTTCTAAAATGGCTACATCTACTTCAATCCCTGCTTGTAATAAACGCTGAATTCCTTTGCCTGCAACCATTGGATTGGGGTCTACGTTGCAAATGACCACACGTCGAACTTGCTCGCGAATGAGTAAATCGGCGCACGGAGGTGTTTTGCCAAAATGACTACAAGGCTCTAATGTCACATAGACGGTTGCCCATTTCGCGGATTGCTTTAGGCTTTGAAACGCATTGACTTCGGCATGCGGTCCGCCAAATTGGGCGTGATATCCTTCGCCAATAACGATGTCATCTTGAACAATGACACAGCCAACGAGCGGGTTGGGTGCTACGCGCCCTTCGCCTAATTTGGCTAGGTCTAAGGCACGTTGCATCCAAATCTCGTCTTTAGTCATGATTCACTTTTTTCCGACTCGATGACA
>CANHKE010000129.1 GCA_947461155.1 Cytophagaceae bacterium
TCAGAAAAGTTTTCAGCGCGCGAACCTATCCTATTCCTGCCTATGGGTGGCTGATAAAGAACCTCAGTTATTCAAAATGCTTCAGAAAGTAGGGGGGTCTTCCATCGTTTACGCACGTAATCGACGTAAAACACAGGAGATCGCGGCATTCTTGCAGAAACAAGGTATGAAGGCCGACTACTACCATGCTGGACTGAGTCCGGAACAACGAACAAGCAAGCAAAAAGCGTGGATTGCGAATCAAATTCAATGCATTGTGGCGACGAATGCATTTGGTATGGGAATCGATAAACCGGATGTTCGGCTCGTGGTTCATGTGGATCTTCCCGATTCAATCGAAGCGTATTACCAAGAAGCTGGACGCGCCGGACGCGATGAGCAAAAAGCCTATGCGGTGGCCATGGTCGAGGAAAACGATTTGATTGAGTTGCAGGCCAACTGGGAAAAATCATTTCCAAGCGCAGAGGTCTTGAAGAAAACCTACCAAGCGATGAGTAATTTCTTGCAAATCGCGGAAGGGAGCGGGGAACTTAGCACCTACGATTTTGATTGGACGGAGATGGCAAGACGGTTTCAACTACCCTCGTCGGAGACATTTTATGCCCTAAAAACGCTGGAATCGGAAGGATTATTTGTGATGAGTGATGCCTTTCAAAATCCATCCAAAATCAAGATTCAAGTAAACGCCACCGAACTCTACGACTTTCAAATTCGAAATGAAAAATTCGAATCGTTTTTAAAATTTCTTTTGCGGCAATTTGGCGGCAATTTATACACGCAATTCGTTTCGATTTCGGAGGCTTCATTAAGTATCCAACTCAAAGTCCCCATCGAAGAAATCGAACGCTACCTTAATTTGTTGGCCAAATTCGAAATCATCGAATACGAAAAACAAAATGGATTACCCAAGATTACCCTACTCACTCCACGTGCAAATACGGATAATCTGCCAATTACCTGGTCAGAGTACCTGCAAAAAAAAGAGCGTAGTAAACTAAAAATAGATGCGATTGAATCCTATGTGCGCGATATTAAAACCTGCCGAACGCGCAAGATAAGTGCTTATTTTGGCGAGCAACTGAACGGCAATTGTGGTATTTGCGACACGTGCATCCAGCGAAAAAAGGAGCAAAAAGGCGTCGCATTTCCTGAAGGACTTGAGGCCGAACAAAAACTGATATTGAATTACTTGAAGAATGGTCCAATGACATTGGATGATTTGACTGACTGCCTCCGCCCACTCACGCGAACAGAGGCAGCTAAAGTCATTCAATATTGCCTTGAGGCTGGCCAAATCGCCTATACTTCCGCAGATACGATTGCCTTCGTTTCCTCTTGAAATTGAAATTGAACCGGCTTTTTTACTTGCTCAGCTAAAAGCGCTAATGCCAAAACTTCCGTCGCATGTTCCACATAGTGGAATCGCAAATCCGAAATGTAATGTGGCTCAATCTCCTCCACGTCCTTGCGGTTTTTCACGCACATGATGATCTCCTTGATTCCCGCACGTTTCGCCGCCAAAATTTTCTCTTTAATTCCTCCCACAGGTAATACTTTTCCGCGTAAGGTAATCTCACCCGTCATCGCCAAATTCGACTTTACGCGTCGTTGCGTCAGCGCGGAAGCAATCGCGGTCAACATCGTAATGCCGGCTGATGGTCCATCCTTGGGAACAGCGCCTGCTGGCACGTGGATGTGTAAATTGTATTGATCAAATATCCGGTAATCAATCGCATAATCATCCGCATGCGCCTTTAAAAAGCTTAATGCGGCTACCGCTGATTCCTTCATCACATCACCCAATTGCCCCGATAGGGTCAATTGGCCTTTGCCTTTATTCAGCAATGTTTCAATAAATAAGATATCACCACCTACAGGCGTCCAGGCTAATCCTGTCACGACTCCTGCATAGTCATTATTCTCATACGAGTCATTTTCGAAATGCTCTTGACCAAGCATTTTAACTACATCTGCGGGTCCTACTTTCGCAGGATAAGTTTCGCCAATCGCAATGGATTTTGTGATTTTACGTACGACGCGCCCAATCTCTTGTTCCAATTTCCGAACACCCGACTCTCGTGTATACCCTTCGATTAACTTCTGTATTGCCGAGTCAGCCAAAACAAAACTAGCCTTCTCTAAACCATGTTCCGTTTTTTGCTTTGGAATCAAATGCTTTTTGGCAATCTGGACTTTCTCTTCCATCGTGTAGCCACTCACCTCAATGATTTCCATCCGGTCGCGTAATGCTGGATGAATCGTATCTAAATTATTAGCGGTCGCAATAAACATCACGCGCGACAAATCGTATTCGACCTCCAAATAATTATCCAAAAAGCTGTTGTTTTGCTCCGGATCTAATACCTCCAAAAGTGCTGATTGCGGATCTCCGCGGTGATCGCCGCCCACTTTATCAATCTCGTCCAAAATAAAAACTGGATTTGACGACCCTGCCTTTTTAATGTTTTGAATTACTTTGCCAGGCATCGCACCAATATACGTTTTGCGATGACCCCGTATTTCTGATTCGTCATGCAAACCACCCAAAGCCATCCGCACATATTTGCGTCCGAGGGCCTTCGCCACCGACCGTCCTAAGGACGTTTTCCCGACACCTGGAGGGCCATAAAGGCACAAAATCGGGGCTTTCATATCCCCCTTCATTTTCAAAACTGCTAAATATTCAATGATACGTTCTTTGACTTTTTCTAAGCCAAAGTGATCCGCATCCAATACTTTCTTTGCTTTAATTAAATCGAAGTTATCCTTCGAATATTCCGACCAAGGTAAGTCCACCAAAAGCTCTACGTAATTCATGAGCATCGGATATTCCGGCGACATGGAATTGGTACGCTGTAATTTGGCCAGTTCCTTATGGAAAAATTCGTTGACCTCCTTCGTCCATTTTTTCTTAGCCGCCTTTGCCCGCAAACCATCCAATTCTTGCTCCGGACTCTCCACCCCTAACTCCTCCTGCAACACTTTGATTTGTTGGCGTATGTAATAATCCCGCTGCTGCTGATCAATATCGCTCGACGCTTTACTTTGAATTTCTCGTTTCAATTCCAGCAATTGAATGTCTGTAAGCATATGCTCCAGCAATCGGGTGGCTTGTTCGATGCCATCGAGGGTTTCTAATAAAGCTTGCTTTTCAACTAATTCTGCATTGATATTGGACGATAAAAAATGCACCAAATACGAATTGGACTCAATGTTATCTAAGGCAATTTGCGCCTCCCGAGGAATTTCAGGATTCAGGTTTAATATTTTTGAAGCGTTTTCTTTCAATGTGGAAATTAACGCCTTGTTCTCTTTATTTAATTTTTTCGGGAATGTATCCTCGATGTATTCCACTTTGGCAATTAAATTCGGCTCAGTTTTTATGTATTCTTTTACCTCAAAGCGCTTGCGTCCTTGCACGATAATCGTGGTATTCCCGCCTGGCAACACAAACATTTTAATGATGTGTCCTACCGTCCCAATTTTATATAAATCGTCTGGTTGCGGTTCGTCTTTAGAATTATTGGCCTGAACCAAAACACCAATGGTCCGGTCGCCTTTGTAGGCCTTTTTTACGAGCCGAACAGATTTTTGTCGGCTTACCGTAATCGGAATCACCATCCCGGGAAACAAAACAATATTTCGAATAGGTAGTATTGGAAGTTCTTCTGACAAAACGCCCATTTTGTCATCTTGCCCCATCCCCTCAGATCCGATTGGAATCAATTCTATATTCTCAAAATCAGACATATCTGATAAGCGCAAATGCTTAAAAAGGTCGTTTGAATTATTCATACACACAATTTATAATTTTCCCCTCGATTCTATTTCAGAAGTGGGACCCTACTAATCAAATTTCATGCCACATGACCATTTGGCAGACAATGTGTTAATCGAGCCGCTGGACCCACGCTTTATCTTTAAATAAATAACTGCGCTTTTGGGCATCTCGTACAACTTGAAGCAGGTTGCTTTGATCCGAAAAAGTATCCGCGAGCAATTTATTCTCCATAAAAGCACCCGATAAATAATGCTCCGTGGGAATTTCAAGATAGATCCACACGGTGTCATCTACAGGCTCCCAACCCACCCAGCGGTAGGGCGTTGTACGTTTTTGATTGACCTGAAAGCCGAAATTTTTCCGTACGTATTTCTCCAAGATGACATCGATTTCGGCCGTTTTTTGAAACGAAAAAGGACTCCCTGTAAAATGGCTTACTCCTTCAGCCAAATCATCCTGAAAAAGGCGAATGCTGATATCCCAAACCTTTTCTTTGGGATTGAAAATGCAATCGCCCACACTCGAATGGAATGGATGCAACGAACGCCCAAAAATGGGCGTCGTCAATAAAATCAGTACAAGTAATTTCGTCTTCAAATTTAAAAAAATGCCTTAAAGATGTCGTTACCAAACGTATAGGCCATTAAGGCTAACAAAATCAACATACCTACTTGTTGGGCTTTTTCCAACACCTTTTCGGAGGCAGGTTTTCCCGTAATCATTTCATAAATCAAGAAAATTGCGTGCCCTCCATCCAAAGCTGGGATTGGCAAAATGTTCATAAAGGCTAATGCCATGGATAACAAACCGGTCAACATCCAGAAACGATTCCAATCCCAAACGCCTCCAAACATTTGGGCGATGCCGATGGGACCGCTTAATGCTTTGGATGCCGAAACATCACCTGTGGCGATTTTTTTGAAGCCACGAATGTTATCTGAAATGACAGAAAATGCGCGACCGGTTCCGATGCCAGCGGCTTGGGCGAAACCATAATCTTCGTGGGTCATTTCAATTAATAATTCAGGCAAAAACCCAATTTGGCCGGTTTTGGCCACAACCATTTCTAAGGTATCTGCTTTGCCCTGTCGCATAATGCCTAAACGAATCGGCTTGCCTGCTTCTTTAGAAATGGCTTCTTTCGCCTCGTGATAAAAATGAATAGGCGTTTGATTCACCGATGTAATGTAATCGCCTTCTTTCAAGCCGGCTGAAAAAGCGGGCAGCATTTCTCCGGATGGACCTCCAAACATAGAAGGTTCCTCAGGTGCAGAAACTGCAGCTACTTTGAATGCCGCCATCGGCTCAATGAATCCAGCTTTTTTATCACTCAATTTCTCAATAAAATCGGCCGGGA
>CANHKE010000130.1 GCA_947461155.1 Cytophagaceae bacterium
AAGCGATTTCATTCTAAGCCAACCATGGAAAAAAATAAAAAGAACGAGCAACTGCCCGAGGGGAAAGGCTTGATTTATAATATGGTCGGCTGGTTAGGCCAAAACCGTACCACCGTTTATATTTTTACATTTATCATTTTTGTGGCTGGTTTGGGTATTTACTCCAGCTTGCCGAAGGAGCAATTCCCAGATATCGTTGTGCCGCAAATGGTCGTACAAACCGTATATGCGGGTACGACGCCTGCTGATATCGAGAATACGATTAACAAACCGATCGAGAAACAATTAAAATCGATCACGGGAATCAAAAGTGTCAAATCGAATGCATTGCAGGATATTTCGGTTATCATCGTTGAATTTAATACGGATGTATCCGTTCCGGTAGCGAAGCAACGGGTGCAAGATGCCGTGGATAAAGCGGGTAATGATTTACCCAAAGATTTGACGCGTGACCCTTCCGTTGCGGAGGTTAACTTCTCGGAATTTCCGATTATGAACATCAACATTGCCGGAGATTATCCGCTGGATAAGTTGAAGAAATACGCGGAAGATCTACAAGATGAAATCGAAGGAATGCCCGAAATCACGCGTGTGGATATCGTGGGTGCCTTGAAGCGTGAGATTCAGGTGAACTTGGATTTATATAAAATGCAAAGTTATGGCTTGACGTTTTACGATATCCAACAAGCCGTTCAGGGAGAAAATGTAAACATTTCTGGCGGGGATTTGGACGTGAATGGTGTTCGTCGTTCGCTTCGTGTAGTAGGCGAGTTTAAGTCGGTGGATCAATTAGCCAATTTGATGGTGGGTTCTTCTACGGGAGCGCGTGTTCGTTTAAAAGACGTTGCGGATGTTCGTGATGGATTTGAGGAGAAGCAAGATTTTGCGCGCTTGGATAAGAAGTCGGTGATTACCTTAAACGTCATCAAGCGGAGTGGGGCTAACTTAATCAATGCCGCTGACCGGATTGAAAAGACGATCGACGAATTTAGAGAAAGTCGTTTCCCAGCAGGTTTAGTGGTCTCGGTGACGGCTGATCAGTCTGAGCGTACGCGTGGGGATTTAGCGGATTTGATTAACACCGTAATCCTTGGATTTATCTTTGTTGTCGTGGTATTAATGTTCTTCATGGGTGTTCGCGATGCGGCTTTTGTGGGACTATCTGTGCCTTTGTCGGCCTTGCTTACTTTCTTGTTTATGCCAAGTTTAGACTTTACGTTGAATACCATCGTATTGTTCGCTTTCTTGTTGGGCTTGGGAATTGTAGTGGATGACGCGATTGTGGTGATTGAAAATGCCCACCGCTTGTTCAATAATTTTAAGAAGTTGACCATTACGGAAGCGGTTAAATTAGCGGCATCTGAGGTGTTTATTCCTGTTTTAACGGGTACTTTAACGACGATTTCTCCATTCTTGCCTTTGTTATTTTGGCCAGGAATTGTGGGTGAATTCATGAAATACTTACCGATTACGTTGATCATTACCTTGTTTGCGTCTCTTTTTGTGGCCTATGTGATGAACCCTGTTTTTGCGGTTTCATTCATGAAGCGTCATGATGAAGAAGTGAATGACGTGAAGGCACCGAAGTTTGCGGATATTCGTCGGACCGTTGTGATTTTATTAAGTTTAACGGCCTTTGGTTATGTTCTAGGTTTTGGCTTGGGACATTTTGGATTTGGTAATTTCGGCCTTTTGGCGCTTGCATTGTATGTGTTTAATCACTTCATCGTGACGCCGAAATGGGTAGTTCCTTTCCAAGAAACGACTTTACCTGCATTTAAAAACGCGTATCGCCGGGCGATTTCGTGGGTATTAACGGGGCGCCGACCAATCTATGCGACATTGAGCGCATTTGGTTTATTGGTCGTTACGATTGTATTAATGGGTATTGTTAAGCCAAAGGTTATTTTCTTCCCAGCGTCTGATCCGGATTACATTTATATTTATTCGAAAATGCCGATTGGCACAGATTCGAAGGTGACGGATTCCGTGACAAAGATTGTTGAGCAGCGCGTTTTCGCCTTTATCAAAAAGGAAAATGCGGGTAAGGCGGTCAATTCAGTTATCTCGAATGTGGGTAAAAATGCGGGAGATCCGATGCAACCTGATCGTGGGGCTACACCGCACAAGAGTAAAGTAACGATTGCTTTTGCGCCTAAGCAGGAGCGTGGTGAAATCTCATCGGGGGTGTTATTAGAGAAAATTCAGAAGGAATTTTTCGAACGTCCGATCCCAAGTGTCGAGATGGCGATTGAGCGTGAGGCGAAAGGGCCGCCAACGGGCAAGCCTATTTCGATTGAAATTGCGGGGGATGATTTTGCTGTCCTTCAGGAATTAGAACAAAAAGTACGTAAGATTATTCAGAAGTCTGGAATTGAAGGTATTCAGGAATTGAAATCGGATTTAGTGACGAATAAACCGGAGATTATCATCGATGTAAATCGGGAGAAAGCGAGCCGTGAAGGTATTTCTTCTGCGCAGGTTGCGATGGCGGTACGTACGGGATTGTTTGGAGCTGAGATTTCGAAGTTCCGTGATGTGAAGGATGAATATCCTATTCAGTTACGTTTGAAAGGAGATTCGCGCAATCAAATTGAGAAATTATTGTCGATGAATATTACCTACCGCGACATGAATATGGGTGGTGCTTTGCGTCAAGTTCCTTTGAATTCGATTGCTGATATTCGCTATGCAACGTCATTTAGCCAGATTAATCGCAAGAATCAGGAGCGTGTGGTTACGTTAGGATCTGATGTGGTTCAAGGGTATAACGCGAATGAGATTGTGGGCGAACTTGAGCAATTGTTTGAAACGATTGAAATGCCGCAGGGTTATAAGATTCGTATGGGTGGCGAGCAGGAGCAGCAGAAGGAGTCAGGAGAATTCTTAGGCATTGCCTTTTTGGCGGCCTTGGTATTGATCTATTTGATTTTAGCGACGCAGTTTAATTCGGCGGTGAAGCCATTCATTATTTTTGCTACGATTTTACTTTCGTTGATCGGGGTATTATTAGGCTTTATGGCCTTTGGTATGACCTTCTCGGTGATTATGTCGGGTGTGGGTATTATTGCTTTGGCGGGTATCGTCGTGAAGAATGGTATCTTATTGATTGAGTTCATTGAGGAGTTGCGATTTAAGCGTGGCTATGATTTACGTGAAGCGATTATTGAGGGTGGCGGAATTCGCTTGACGCCGGTATTGTTGACGGCATCTGCTGCGGTCTTGGGATTGATTCCGTTGGCTGTAGGTTTGAGCATTGATTTTGTTTCGATGTTTACCGAATTAAATCCGCATATATTCTTTGGTTCGGAATCGGCGGATTTCTGGGGAATTTTGGCGTGGACGATCATCTTTGGATTGACGTTCTCGACGGTATTAACCCTATTGATTGTGCCGTGTATGTATTACATATCGGAGCGAATTAAGCAAAAATTCTTTCCAAAAAGAGCGTAATTTTTGGTGGTTCAATTAGTTTTTCAAAGCCCTCGAACAATGTTCGGGGGCTTTTTGTTTGGTATATTCAGGTCAGAAGACTTGTGGGCAATTTTGCCAAAAGCGAAAAATCAGATTAACTTACCATTTCAAAAAAAACACCAACTATGAAGTATGTACTCGGATTGCTTCTGCTGCCTTTGAGTTTATTTGCTCAGGATCGGACGTATGGAAAATTATGGGCGACGCGCTCACAGGTTATGGCTCAAAATGGCATGGTTGCCACGTCTCACCCCTTGTCGACGCAAGCGGCCTTAGATGTCTTAAAAGCCGGCGGAAATGCCATTGATGCTGCGATCGCCGCCAATGCCATGGAAGGTGTAGTGGAGCCGCACGTGAATGGAATCGGTGGAGATTTATTTGCGATTGTTTGGGATGCCAAAACGAAAAAATTATATGGATTAAATGGATCTGGTCGTTCGCCAAAATCCTTGACCTTGGCTGAATTCAAAAAGCGAGGTTTGACGCATATTCCGTCAACGGGTCCGCTACCCGTTTCTGTTCCTGGTGCTGTGGATGCCTGGTTTGAGCTGCATAAAAAATTCGGGTCTATGCCAATGAGCAAAGTGCTGAATACAGCGGTTAACTATGCTCGTAATGGATTTCCAGTACATGGTGAATTTGCATCAGCGTTAACGCGTGTAGAGGCAAATTATGGGAAGTTTCCGAATGTGGCGCAGCATTACTATCCTACGGGCAAGACGCCACTTGAGGGGGATATTTTTAAGAATCCAAATCTTGCGAATACACTCGAAAAGATTGGTCGGGATGGCCGTGATGCCTTTTACAAAGGGGATATGGCGCGGACGATGGATGCGTTTATGAAAAAGAATGGTGGGTTTTTGAGTTATGAAGATTTAGCTACGCACACGTCGACGTGGGTGGAACCCGTTTCGGTTAATTACCGTGGGTATGATGTGTGGGAGTTGCCACCGAATAGTCAAGGAATCGCCGCCTTGCAGATGTTGACTATTTTGGAAGGATATGATTTCTCCAAAATTAAGTTGGGATCAGCTGAGCATATTCACTTGTTTACAGAGGCCAAAAAACTTGCGTTCGAGGACCGCGCAAAATATTATGCGGATCCCGAGTTTGCCAAAATTCCGGTTGCGGAACTCATTTCAGAAGCATATGGCGCGAAACGTCGGGGGCTGATTAACCCGAACCGCGCGGGTCGTCATTATGAAGCAGGAAACCCTGCCCTAAAAGAGGGAGATACGATCTATTTAACTGTTGCTGATAAAGATGGGAATATGGTTTCATTGATTCAGAGTAACTACCGAGGTTTTGGGTCTGGCATGATGCCAGATGGATTAGGGTTCATGTTCCAAGATCGTGGAGAGTTATATAATTTAAAGGAGGGCGAAAATAATACGTATGCTCCAGGTAAAAGACCATTTCAAACAATCATTCCGGCTTTTATGACGAAGGATGGCCAACCGGTGATGAGTTTTGGGGTGATGGGTGGAGCATTCCAGCCGATGGGTCACGTGCAGATCGTGATGAATGTTGTTGATTTTGGGATGAATGTGCAAGAGGCGGGTGATTTTCCTCGTATAAATCATGAAGGATCTTCCGAGCCTACAGGAGAACAAATGGAATCTACAGGTGGAACGATCACGCTGGAACATGGCTATCCGTACGAG
>CANHKE010000131.1 GCA_947461155.1 Cytophagaceae bacterium
GACAAATGTAGATAAAATTATTTGACGCGCTCCGCGTATGAATAAGTTCTTGTATCTACTTTGATTAATTCATCTTGCTCAATAAAGATTGGCACCGTTATCGTTGCCCCTGTCTCTACCGTCGCTGGTTTTTTAGGTGAGTTTGCTGTATCGCCACGCACACCTGGTTCGGTGTAAGTAACTTTTAATTCAACAAATGGAGGTAATTCGCAGGAAAGTGCCGCATCGTTTTCCGTATTGATCAAGATTTCTACTTCTTGACCTTCCTTCATCAAATCCGCCATCACGCAAAGATTCTCATTTAACAGGATTTGCTCAAACGATTCTTGATCCATGAAATTAAAGCCATATTCATCTTTGTAGATGAATTGGAATTTCCTGCGCTCAACACGCACGGGGTAGATTGCCACGCCTGAGTTAAAGGTGTTATCTAACACTTTTCCAGAGCTCAATGAGCGCAATTTTGTGCGAACAAACGCCGGTCCTTTGCCTGGTTTTACGTGAAGAAATTCAATGATCGAAAACAAATCGTCATTGTATTTAATCACCATGCCATTTTTAATATCTGCTGTAGTTGCCATTGTGTTTTGTTAATTATTTTGGATCGTATGCCCACGTGATGTAAGCTGATCCCCAAGTAAAGCCGCCACCAAAGGCCGCCAATATTAATTTATCTCCTTTTTTCAATTGATTCTCATAATCCCATAAACATAATGGAATTGTCGCTGCGGTCGTATTGCCATATTTCTGAATGTTCAACATCACCTTTTCTTCGCCGATACCCATCCGACTGGCCGTCGCATCGATAATCCGCTTATTGGCTTGATGCGGTACCAAGAAACGTATGTCATCACCTACTAAGTGATTGCGCTCCATGATTTCAGCCGAAACATTGGCCATGCGTGTAACCGCAAATTTGTAAACGGCTTGTCCTTCTTGACGAATATAGTGTAATTTTTGCTCGACCGTCTCATGCGTCGGAGGATATGCGCTACCGCCACCTTTTTGCATCAAACTTTCACAACCCTCACCATCGGATTTCAAAATAAAATCCTGAACACCCAATCCTTCTTCGTTGGGCTCCAACATCACTGCTGCCGCTCCGTCTCCGAATAAGATACATGTGGTGCGGTCCGTGTAATCGACAATTGCTGACATTTTATCAGCGCCCACCACGATCACTTTTTTATAACGGCCTGCTTCGATGAAGGCAGCGCCTACGGCTAATGCATTCAGGAATCCTGAACATGCGGCCGCCAAATCAAATGATGCCGTTTCGTGAATACCCACTGCCTTGCAAATCATGTTCGATGCAGAAGGGAATAAGTAATCCGGGGTTACGGTGGCACAGATTAATAGGTCAACTTGCTCCGGTGTGGTATTCGTTTTGCGGAGTAAATCTTCGACCGCTTTCGCGCCCATTACGGAGGTACCTTGTCCTTCACCTTTTAAGATGCGACGCTCTTTGATACCCGTTCGCGAAGTAATCCACTCATCGTTTGTTTCTACTAACTTTTCTAACTCTTCATTCGTAAGCACATAATCTGGGACGTATCCTGCTACTCCCGTTATGGCCGCGCTGCGTGTATTTGACATGGTGTATTAGTTGTTTTCGAAGGCTGCCTTAATTTTTTGGCAGACATTCGATTTTACTATGTTTTGGCATAATTTAATCATATTCATAATGGCCGTAGGGCTTGATGCGCCATGGGCAATTATGACATTTCCATTAATGCCAATGATTGGACTTCCTCCGTAATTCTCGTAGTTGGTACGGTCAACAAACTCATTAACCATCCCTTGCTCCTTCATAATGTTGTAAATGGATTCACCCATTTTAAGGACAATGTTTCCCGTAAATCCATCCGTGACGATCACGTCTGCTTTACCGCGGAAGACATCTTTTCCTTCTAGATTGCCAACAAAATTTAGTTTATCGTTTGCTTTCAGTAGCGCATGCGTTGCTTGAGTCAAGATTGACCCTTTTTGCTCTTCTTCTCCGATGTTCAATAGACCCACGCGTGGACGCGAAATGCCGCGTGTTGCCGAAGCGTACACCGAACCTAAAACGGCCCATTGGTCAAGCATCTCTGGCTTGCAGTCAGCATTCGCCCCAATATCCAACATCACCGCATGCGTTCCATCCGTCTGAGGGATAAAACCAGCAATGGCTGGGCGCTGAATACCTTCGATTGTTTTGACTGAAAATAAAGAGCCGACCATCATGGCGCCTGTATTTCCGGCTGATGCGAAAATGTCGGCCTTGCCTTCCTTTAAAAGCGCAAACCCAATTCCGATGCTGGAATTGGGTTTTTGCGATAATGCTCGGGTGGGATGTTCTCCCATTTCGATTACTTGCTCCGCGTTAATAACACGAATCTGACTGCCCGAGTATCCTCGGTCAGCAAGTAAGGTATGTATGGTATCGGCTGGACCAACCGCAAGAATTGTTTCTTCCGGGGCTAAGTTTGAAATCGCTAAAAGAATCCCATCAACTACTGCTTCTGGGGCATAATCCCCGCCCATCACGTCGATTGCTATGTTCATTCAATAGGTGTTTAAATACTAAAACTCAGGACAAAAATAGTATTAATTTTAGTCAAAAAATAGTATTTTAACGGGATTTTTTCGGCAAAATTCAAAAAAGTGATTTTTGATAACCAGCCAAGTAAAATTAACGTGCAGAATATCCTTCTACAATCATTTTACCTTTATAGTACAAGTTTCCCTCATGCACGTGTGCACGGTGATACAAGTGAGTTTCGCCTGTTTGTGGATCGACACCTAAATGCTTAGGAGTTCCGAAATCATGCGCTCTTCTAGTATCACGACGAGTAGTAGAGATTTTTCTTTTAGGATGTGCCATGGTATTTGTTAATTAATATTATTTTAAATCTTTTAATTTTTGAAGCGCCGCCCACCGAGGGTCTGTTGCTTCTTCTGTCGACTTCCCTGGATTTGAATCCGAACGGTCTGTCGTGTAAATAAATTCATCCTTTTCCGTATCAACGCCTTCTGCTAAAAAACGTGGATGCAACTTCTTCATCGGTACCTCAAGGGCGATGAAATCAAAAATATCTTGCGATAAATTTAATTTAGGCTCTTTGCGGTCCAACAAAAATAAATTGTCTCCCATGTCCTCATTGTGGTCTGAATACTTAAAAATAAGTTTTTCATTGACTGCAATGGGCGAATCAAAACGTTCCAGCGATCGATCGCAGGTCAACTCTAATGAACCTGTAATCTGCAACTGAACCTGAATCATTAAAGCCGACTTCGTTAAGTCAACCGTCACATTAAACTTCCCCTTTTCTACCCAATCCTGCTCAAAAGCTGCGAAAAATGCATCATCCCCGCTAAAAGTGTATTGATACGCTTTATCTTCTAATGAAATGATGGGTATCTGGTACGCTTCTAAAACTTTCATGACACGGCTTGTGTTAAAAAAAGGAATGCAAAATTAGGTAAATTTTCGGAAACAGCAAGTGTGACGCTTACCTTTTTCATAAAATCTTCCGACCTTTGAACGGATGACACAATCGAAAAAATCAGTAATGACATTTAGTTTAGCGCTTTTGGCGTTTGAATGCCTCTGTATTTGGGTTTTAATCACTTTTTCGCGGCTCGACCAAATGACTTGGGTAAATAGCCGGCATGCCATGTGGGCGGATTATTTGTTTCAATTTTTTACCGGATTAGCTGAGGTTTTTTTGCCAATAGGTTTTGCTGTTTATCTCTATGTGAAGGAGCGCAGCTTTTTTACTCCTTTTTTGGCCTCATACGCGTTATCTACCCTGATTGTTCAAGGGATAAAACATCTCCTTTTTCCACTCGCTTTGCGTCCCATGGCTTATTTTGCTGATTTACACCTGTCCTGGTATGTCGTACCGGGCCTTGAAATTCATACCCAAAATAGTTTTCCCTCTGGCCATACCGCCGCCGCTTGGTTTATGTTTTTCTGGTTTGCACTACTTGGCAAATCGCGATCATGGGGCTTTTTTATGGCGTTTTTAGCTATGGGAGTTGCTTATTCGCGTGTCTATCTCATGCAACATTTTCCGGTCGATATTGCCGTTGGCGCCTGTATCGGATTTGCGAGTTCAGCAATCGTCTATTACTTCATGCTTATTAAACCCCAGGTTTCCCATGCAAAAAATGTTGCGTAGACCTTATTTATTCTGGTCGGTGATCGGGGCAATTGTCTTTATTCCATTTTTAGGTGCTTCCCACTTGTTTGATTGGGATGAAATAAATTTTGCGGAATCCGCAAGGGAGATGTTGGTAAGTGGCGATTACCTCCGCGTTCAAATTAACTTCCAACCCTTTTGGGAAAAGCCGCCCCTTTTCATGTGGCTTCAAGTCATCAGCTTTCAGTTTTTTGGAACGTTTACGGATACAGCCTGGACTTCCATGGAATTTGCCGCTCGGTTTCCAAATGCGTTGATTGGCATAGCTACCTTATTAGTCATTTACCGAATCGGTGCGAAACATGTTTCTTCACGCATGGGTCACCTTTGGGCATTTTCGTACCTCGCTGCGATTACACCCCATGTTTATGCCAGTTCCGGGATCATCGACCCACTTTTCAATTTATTTATTTTTCTAGGCGTCTATTTTATCAGTCAGTTTTATGTTTCATCTGATTCATTGAAGTATGCGTTTTGGGCCGGAATCTCCATTGGTCTCGGGATGCTTACCAAAGGCCCCGTGGCATTATTGCTTTGGGGATTGACGATTTTTGTCTTTGCAATACTGCATCGTGCAGAGGTTTTCGAACGGTTTAAACGATTGTTTACAGGCGTTTTAGTCGCAGGATTGTTGGCCATTTTACTTTTTGCTTCGTGGTATGCCCTGATTGTTTGGAAGTTAGGCTGGGGGATTTTAATCGATTTCTTTGCCTATCAAATGCGCTTGCTGACGACTGGTGATGCTGGGCATGGCCAACCGTTTTATTATCACTTTTTTGTATTGCTTCTGGGTTGTTTTCCCATTTCGATTTGGGCGGGTCCGCGTTTGTTTTCGCGCAAGCAACCTTCGGCTTTGAGCCAATGGATGCAAGTTTTGTTTTGGGTAGTCTTGCTTCTATTTAGTATCGTTAAGACGAAAATCGTCCATTATTCCAGTATGTGC
>CANHKE010000132.1 GCA_947461155.1 Cytophagaceae bacterium
AATTCAGAAATGGCTGTTAAAGCCATACAAGCCAACATAAATAAATACAAAGGAGAAAGCATCGCTTTGAAGTTTTCGCCGGTCGAAGCACCACCTTCTACTTTCGCAGCTGGGAACGCTTGCCCATAGAATAGGTATGCATAAATCACTGCAGGAACTAAAATAGCAGCGATTTGCAATTGCCAGCCCATATTTGCGCCAGTCATGTATTGAGACAATAATGTAGCAATAACGATACCTCCTGGGAACCACATGTGGAAACGGTTCAACATTTTTGTCTTCTCTTTTCCTTCAAACATATCGGAAATCATGGGATTACAGGCTGCCTCTACAGTACCGTTACCGAAACCTACAAAGAAAGTTGACAATAATAAAGACCAAAATCCGCCCGCATAAATGGTCATCACTAAACCAATTACGTGTGTAAAAAAGGCTACCCAAATAATTTTTTTAGGCCCTAACACATTGTACAAAGGTCCACCGATGATCATGGCGATAGGGAAACCCAAGAAAGCCATTTGATTTACATAACCCAATTGCTCGTTATCTAAAGCAAAGTCGACGCCCAGCTGTGTTAGTACACCAGCGCGGATTCCAAAAGCCATGGAGGTCGTGATGAGCGCAAAGCAAGAAGCCAAAAATAATCGATTGGCGTTAATTGTTTGATTCATAATAGTTTAGTTTTAGTTAAAAGGTTAGAGAAATAATAATCTTAAAAAAATTAAATTCTAAATTGGAAAAATCGTACCAAAAAAACGAAAAGATTTTTGAATTCCGTTGTGAATCCCGATTTATTTTGAAAATTTTCCAAAAATCTGCCTGCAAGAAAGGGTAATTTAATCAAATTAAGCCCTATTTTTGTAGATATCTAAATCTATCAACATATGATCCAAGGTGGAACATCTACGACCGCAGCCAGTCGGCGAGGAAGAAAATTAAAAATGGGTATGATCGGTGGAAGCACCGAGGCCTTTATTGGCGCAGTACACCGCAGAGGTGCTCAATTAGACGGGGAAATCGAATTAGTTTGTGGTGCATTCAGCTCCAACCCCGACAAATCAAAAGCAACAGGCGAAGCCTTATATCTTCCTGAAAACCGTGTGTATGGTTCTTACGAAGAAATGATCCTAAAGGAAAAAGAATTGCCGGAAGGCGAGCGCATGGATTTTGTATCCATCGTCACGCCCAACCATGTGCATTTTCCTGCAGCTAAATTCGCGCTCGAAAATGGATTCCATGTGGTTTGCGATAAGCCAGCCACATTGAATTTAGCAGAAGCGAAAGAATTGAAAAAAATCATCGACAAATCAGGCTTGATTTTCGCTTTGACACATAATTACACCGCTTATCCCATGGTCAAAGAGGCTAAACACCTCGTTGACTCAGGCCAATTAGGCGAAATTCGCAAGATTATCGTGGAATACCCGCAAGGTTGGTTGATCGACTTAGTCGAAGCAACAGGCCAAAAGCAAGCTGCGTGGCGTACCGACCCGGAACGTTGTGGTGCGGCTGGAGCGATCGGTGATATCGGAACACATTGCGAGAATTTAATTGAATACATTACTGGATTGCATATTACGGAGCTTTGCGCGGATCTGACAATCTTCGTGGAAGGCCGTATGCTAGATGATGATGGCAACATTTTGCTACATTATAATAATGGAGCGAAGGGCGTTTTACATTGCTCGCAAATTTGCAATGGCGAAGAAAATGACTTCAACTTCCGTATCTATGGAAGCAAGGCAGGAATTACGTGGCATCAAATGGAGCCGAATACATTGACTTTCAGAACCCGCGATGACGGGGCACGCACGATTCGTACGGCGGTGGGTAATTTATCTGCGGCGACGAATGCGCATTCCCGCCAGCCGGCTGGACATCCCGAAGGTTACGTAGAAACGTTTGCGAATATCTACCGCAACTTTGCGTTTGCTGTTCGAGCGCGCTGGGCAGGAAAACCCCAAGATCCGATGTATGATTTCCCAGGCATTGACGAGGGAATCATGGGGATGGCATTCATTGAGAACGTGGTACGTTCGGCCAAAGACAACCAAAACAAATGGACAAAATTCGAAATATAATAGATCATGACTAAAATTAAAGTAGGTATCGTAGGTACCGGATTTATCGGACCCGCACACATCGAAGCGCTTCGCCGCTTGCCCAACATCGACGTAGCTGCACTTTGTGAAGTAACGATTGAACTAGCTGAAGCGAAAGCCAAGCAATTAGGCATTGGCCGTTGGTATACCTTCGAAGACTTATTAAAACAAGACGACATCCAATGTGTACATATTTGTACACCAAACTTCCTACACTATTCTCAATCAAAAGCGGCATTATTAGCTGGCAAGCACGTCGTTTGCGAGAAGCCTTTGGCCAAAGATTTGCACGAAGCAGAGGAATTGGTTGCCTTAGCAGCGAAAACAGGTTTGGTAAATGCAGTTCACTTCAACCTACGTTATTATCCGTTGGTCCGTCAAATGAAAACCATGCGCGAAAAAGGCGATTTGGGCGAAATCTATTCGATCATCGGTAGCTACTTGCAAGATTGGTTATTCTACAATACAGATTACAACTGGCGTTTAGAGCCGGATAAATCAGGTGATTCCCGCGCGATAGCGGATATCGGATCTCACTTATTAGACGTGATCGAATACATCACAGGTTTGAAAACAGTGGAAGTAATGGCTGATTTCAACACGGTTCACAAGGTGCGCAAGAAGCCTTTGAAGCCAGTTGAGACTTATTCAGGTAAAATGTTGCAGCCGGAAGATTATGCGGATGTGCAAATTAATACGGAGGATCATGCCAACGTACTTTTACGTTTTGACAATGGAAACCGTGGTTGTGTGACGGTTTCTCAAGTTTCAGCGGGTCGTAAGAACCAATTGAAATTAGAGATTTCGGGATCGAACAAAACGTTTGCGTTCAACTCAGAAGCACCAAACGAAATATGGATTGGTAACCGCGATCAAGCGAATCAAGTTTTGATGCGCGATCCATCTTTGGCCTATCCAGAAGCATCTGCGTTAATGACATTCCCGGGAGGTCACAACGAAGGATTCTCGGATACATCGAAGCAATTATTTAAAGAAGTTTATGCGGCTGTTGAGGCAGGCAAACAACCCGAAAATCCAAAATACCCAACGTTTGCAGACGGATACCGCGAGCTATTGATATGCGAGCGCATCTTGGATTCAACACGTTCACAAAAGTGGGTTAAAATCTAAACCTTTAACAATATGAATACGATCAAAGGGCCAGCGATATTTTTGGCACAATTTATGGGGGATGAAGCTCCCTTCAATTCATTAGATAGCATCACGACGTGGGTGGCATCTTTGGGATACAAAGGTGTTCAGATTCCGTCATGGGATTCGCGTTGCATCGATTTGCAAAAAGCGGCGGAATCAAAAACCTATTGCGATGAAATCGTGGGTATGTTGGCTGCCAAAGGCTTACAAATCACCGAATTATCTACGCACTTACAAGGACAATTAGTCGCCGTTAACCCGGCATACGATTTAGGATTCGACGGATTTGCACCGGATTCCGTGAAAGGAAATCCCAAGGCGCGGACAGAGTGGGCGGTCCAACAATTAAAATATGCGGCCAAGGCTTCTCAAAACTTGGGATTGAATGCGCACGCAACATTCTCAGGAGCATTGATGTGGCACACGGTTTATCCATGGCCACAACGTCCAGCGGGATTAGTGGAGCAAGGATTTAAAGAATTAGGGCGCCGTTGGTTACCGATCTTGAATACCTTCGACGAATGTGGCGTGGATTTATGTTATGAGATTCACCCCGGTGAAGATTTGCATGATGGCGTGACATTTGAGATGTTTTTGGATGAGGTCAAAGGCCACAAACGTGCGAACTTATTGTATGATCCGTCGCACTTTGTGTTGCAGGCATTGGACTACAAACAATACATCGATTTCTACCACGAGCGGATCAAAATGTTCCACGTAAAAGATGCGGAGTTTAACCCAACGGGTAAACAAGGTGTTTATGGGGGCTACCAATCTTGGATTAACCGGGCTGGACGTTTCCGTTCATTGGGTGATGGCCAAGTGGATTTCAAGAGCATCTTCTCGAAATTAACGCAATACGGATATGACGGTTGGGCCGTTCTCGAGTGGGAATGCTGCATCAAAGATCCGGTTCAAGGAGCGACGGAAGGCGCACCATTTATCTCGAGCCACATCATCAAGGCAACTGAAAAAGTATTTGATGATTTCGCGGGAACGGGCGCTGACGAAGAGTTAAATAAAAAGATTTTAGGTTTATAATTTAAAAACAATCCATATGAAAAAACTACTTTTAATTTTAGCTGTATCTGTATCAGTTATAGCTTGTAAAGAACAAAGCCAAAATGCAACCAACGAAAAACAATCCATCGGATTCGATATGGCTGGAGGCACTGAAAGAGCGACCCTTTACGGAGGAGACACAACCAATGTTACGCTCTTTGAAAATTGGATTCAAGCACTCAATGATCGGGACACAGCTACGCTACGTAGTTTAGAAGCTAGCGATAGCCTAAAGATTTACACACCGGGTGGTGATGTATTAACTGCTGGAGACGACTATAAAAATTACATGGCTAAGTACTTTACGAATATGAATCCAAAGTGGAAATTAAACTTTGCTTTGGCCAATAAGTCAATAGACAAAAATGGTAAAGTAAGCGAATGGGTAACTTCTTCTGGAACGGTTACACATACCGTAGACGGAAAAGTATCGAAAGTAAACAGATACTTTGATGCGAATATCGTAAATGGCAAAATTCAAAAAATGTACATTGCGGATAGAAAATTAACGGAAGGTGAATAGCATTTAATCGCGATAGCTTTTTAAACAAAATGGCCTCTAGAAATAGAGGCCATTTTGTTTAAATACTTCAAGGGAATTACCCTATTCTTCCGAAAAAACATAAATAAACCAAGCAGCGGATAATAAGACAACATTCTTAATAATGTTTTGTCCCGTCAGCGTCAGGCTAAAAAACGATTGCCAGGTTTCATTTGGCAGAAACAGAACCGGCAAAAAGGTGGT
>CANHKE010000133.1 GCA_947461155.1 Cytophagaceae bacterium
ATATTTGTCCCTTGCTGAATTTCGCGATTTATTCGAAAAAGGACGAATCGATCAAGCCATCCTGCATCGAATTGTCGAAAACAAAAAGGGGGAGGACGTCGAAACTTGGATCGGCAAAATGCTTTACGGAGCATATGATACCGAACATGCGCCGCGCGTAGGCGCCTTGCGTGGTCAATGGAAAAAATTGAATCACATTGATTTAGATTCCATTGTTCACCCTACGTTATTTCGTTTACTGGGTTCATTCCTGGACCAAGGAATTTCTATTTGGAATTTTCCCGTAGATGGCTTGAGTTTCCTGGATGCTGTGAGACGCTTAGAATCTAACAGTCATATCAGTTTATTCAAACATGCCAAATCAAGAGATTTCTTGTTAAACCAAACAATCCAAATTCCTGATTTACTTCGTGTATTGGTTGGGCCTGACGAATCGCTTTATGAGCAATACTTGATGGACCAACAATTCGCGCATCCGGGTTGGTCGGGTATGGTCTCCACCGTGGAAGACCTACCACAAACCTTGTTGGATACCCGTAAAATCAGTTTAGCCGATTTGATTTTTGTGGAATTAATCATGGAGATAGATGCGCTGGAAGATCGGCTAAAATCAAATTGGAAACCGCTCGGGTCACAAATCACGGAAACAATCACGCCTTTACATGCGCCGGTTGAACAAACTGAATTAGCTGAAATTTTGGCCTTGTGGCAAGAATCATTCGAGTGGACTTATTACGACCAAGTCATTCGAGGCTTACAAATGGAAACTATCGAATCCATCAAACCGCATAAAAAATCCTTTCAAGGACTTTTTTGCATTGATGACCGCGAATGTTCCTTCCGCAGGTATTTGGAACAGATTGATCCTACATGTAGCACGTATGGAACTCCTGGGTTTTTCAGTGTTGAATTCTTTTATCAACCCATCGGAGGTCAATTTTATTCGAAACTTTGTCCAGCACCTGTGACACCTAAATTCCTAATTAAGGAAATCGGTGAAACCAAAAAGCAAGAAAAAGATCCCCATTTCTCAAAACACAGCCATAATTTCTACACAGGCTGGATTTTCACGCAGACATTGGGATTCTGGTCGGCGATCAAGTTATTCGCCAACATATTCCGGCCGTCTATGAGTCCGACGACAGCTTCGTCGCTCCGTCATATGGACAAATTCTCGAAGCTGCAAGTGGATTTTGATGCGTTGCAAGAACAAGAAAACGGCTTACAAATTGGCTTTAAAATCGAAGAGATGGCCAATCGCATCGAGACCTTGTTAAAGAGCATTGGATTAGTAGATAATTTTGCACCGATTGTCTATGTGGTTGGGCATGGAGCTAGTTCGGTCAACAATCCGCATTATGCTGCTTATGACTGTGGCGCATGTTCGGGCCGTTCCGGTTCTGTGAATGCGCGCGTGTCGAGTATGATGGCCAATAAACCTGAAGTTCGGGCGATTTTAAAGGAGCGGGGAATAAATATTCCAGATGACACCTTGTTTATCGGCGCTTTGCAAGACACGACGCGGGACGATATTGTTTTTTATGACGATGAAATTCAATCGGAACGCCACCGTGCACTTCACCAGGCCCACATCGCGACATTTACGAAAGCATTGGATTTAAACGCCAAAGAACGATCCCGCAGATTCGACTCTGTGGATTCGCGTTTGGCGGCTGCTGATATCCATGAGCAAATTCGTACGCGTTCAGTTTCGATTTTTGAACCACGTCCAGAACTCAATCACGCGACGAATGCCTTGTGTATCGTGGGTAGAAGAGAGCTGTCAAAAGGCATCTTTTTAGATCGAAGGTCTTTCTTGAATTCATTCGATTACGAAGTCGACCCCAAAGGCAATTATTTATTGTCGATTCTAAATGCGGCGGCTCCTGTGTGTGGGGGCATCAACTTGGAGTATTATTTCTCTCGGGTGGATGGCGAAAAATTAGGGGCAGGGACAAAATTACCTCATAATGTGATGGGGTTATTTGGTGTGGCAAATGGAATTGATGGCGATTTAAGACCGGGATTACCTTCTCAAATGACTGAGGTACACGATCCAATTCGCTTATTGATTCTTGTCGAACACTTCCCTGAGGTAATTTTGGAAACGATTCAGCGAAATCCAGCAACGTATGAGTGGTTCATAAATGATTGGGTAAACCTTGTCTCGATTCACCCTGAAACGAAACAAGCGTCTGTTTTCAAACAAGGAAAATTTGAGTTCTACGAACCAATAACTCAGGATATTGAGGAATTAGCAAACCTCGAGGGATTGTTGGTGTCCAAACAAGAAAATTTCCCTGTGTACTTACTAAATCAAAATTAAGATGACCATAGATTCCATACTACCCATTTTTATATGGGTTCCCCTAATCGGATTTTTGGTGAGTAACATCTTACCAAAAACCAATGAGCGATTGATTTCGGGAACGGCCTTCGGAACTTTAGTTGTTCAATTAAGCCTGGCAACTGCCTTTGTGCTGTATTGGGCCTTTAATGGAGCTGAAACTTTCCAAGTGAAGGAAATCATTTTGTTTCAAAATGCGGATTACGTTTTTCAAATCGACTTTCTTTTTGATTTGATTACGGCCGTTTATCTGCTTGTAGGTGCTGTGTTAACGTTTTTAGTCACCCGATATTCGCGTTTTTATTTACATCGCGAAGCAGGATATAAGCGTTTTTTCACAACGACCTTATTTTTCTATGTGGGATATAATTTAACGATCCTATCTGGAAACTTGGAAACCTTATTTGTGGGTTGGGAAATCCTCGGCATTTCCTCCTTCTTATTGATTTCCTTTTACCGCGAGCGGTATTTGCCAGTCAAAAATGCAGTAAAAGTGTTCTCAATTTATCGAATAGGGGATATTGGACTCATTTTAGCCATGTGGGCCAGCCATCATTTATGGGGACAAAACATCACGTTTTTCCAACTAAATAATGCGGAATTGGTGCATCACCAGCTCCAAAATCACACATTTATCGGTGTATTTATCTCCGCAATGTTCTTGATATCGGCTGCAGCTAAATCCGCCCAATTGCCCTTTTCATCCTGGTTACCCCGTGCGATGGAAGGTCCTACTCCATCAAGTGCCATCTTTTATGGCTCATTGTCGGTACATATCGGCGCGTTCTTACTCATGCGCACGTTCCCTTTTTGGGAATACCAAACATCCGTTCGCATATTGATCGCCGGATTGGGCGGATCAACGGCATTGGTCGCTACCGTGATTGCACGCGTGCAGTCTTCGGTAAAAAGCCAAATTGCCTATGCATCCATTGCTCAAATTGGGATCATTTTCATTGAAATATCGCTCGGATTTAATCATTTGGCCTTATTTCACTTTGCAGGTAACGCCTTTTTAAGGACCTATCAATTGTTGGTTTCACCTTCAGTTGTTAGTTACTTAATCCGCGAACAATTCTATTCATTTAGTAAACGTACCAAAACAGTCGAGGATTTATTACCCAAGCGTTTACAGCATACCATTTACATGTTAAGTTTGAAGGAATGGAATTTGGATAACATGTTGTACCAATACTTGTGGAATCCATTGAAATGGGCTGGCAATAAATTGAATGTAGTGAAAGGCCGAACTTTAATCCTGTTTTTTGTACCAGCATTTGCGCTGGGTTACTACATTTTGGATCGTGTTCATTTGTTGACACCCACTTGGAAAGAAAATACGCCAATCATATTTGCTGCTATTGGGTTAATTATGGTTTTTAAATCCTTTACGCAACGTAGTAGCGTTCGTTTAGCTTGGGTTTTGGTTATCATGAATCATTTTTGGATTGCGCTAGCGATATCATTTAATGAGAAATTTGACCCCAAGGAAACCATGTTATATTTAAGTGGGATCATCGTTGCCGGTGTCATCGGTTATTTCTGCTTGCAGCGTTTATTTCAGCAGGCAGGTAAAAAGATTAGTTTAAGTCGGTTCCACGGCCAATCCGAGGATCATCCCAAAATCGCGATCGTCTTTTTATTAGCCTGTTTAGGTTTAACCGGTTTTCCGATTAGCCCGACGTTCATTGGGGAAGATTTAATTTTCTCTCACATACACGAGGAACAATTTGCCTTAGCAACGCTCATTTCCTTGAGTTTCATTTTGGATGGCTTAGCGGTCATTCGCATTTACGCACGTGTGTTTATGGGACCAAATTCCCGAACGCATGCTGAATTTTCCAACCGATATTTTTAAATTTAAAAAAATGAAAAATAAAATTGAAATGCCTAAAGACGGCTTAGCCGGATTAAAAGAAAACTTCACATCGGATGCGGTGTCAGGATTTATCGTATTTTTATTGGCCTTGCCCTTAAGTTTAGGCATTGCCAAAGCATCTGATTTTCCACCCATTATGGGTTTAATTACGGCCATCATTGGCGGTATGGTCGTTAGCTTTTTTGCAGGATCTCGTTTGACGATCAAAGGACCTGCAGCAGGTTTAATTGTGATCGTTGCAGGAGCTGTGACTGAATTTGGCGGGGGCGAAACAGGCTGGCATTTAGCCTTAGGCGCGATGGTAATAGCGGGTTTAGTTCAAATACTTTTTGGCGTATTCAAACTCGGAAAACTCATGGATTTCTTTCCGTTATCAGCCGTACACGGAATGCTCGCTGCCATTGGACTGATTATCATCGGAAAACAAATTCCAGTCTTATTAGATGTAAATCCAATCTTGACGAAAGGAAAAGAACCCTTGGAATTATTTGCATCTATCCCTGAATTTCTGGCCAATTGGGACCCTAAGGCTACTTTAATCGGAGTGATCAGCTTGGCCATCATGATGGGCTGGCCTTACATCAAAAACAAGTTTATCAAGCAAATTCCTGCGCCATTAGTGGTACTCGCACTGGCTATTCCTGCCGAGTTACTGATGGATTTCCAAACTACGGAACCCAAATATGCATTAGTTCATATTGGCAACTTGATGGATAATATCAACATCAATGCGAGCTTTGCCGGTTTTGCCCAGACAGGAACATTCATCAAATTTGTCATCATGTTTGCCTTGGTCGGATCATTGGA
>CANHKE010000134.1 GCA_947461155.1 Cytophagaceae bacterium
CTCTAGCGTGAATCGGGTCAAATCAGGACGTGTTCGTTGCGTAATGAAATTTCCAGTGTCGGACACCAACATAAATCGGCGATCGCCCAATAGCCCTAAGGCATCTACGCTTGCTTCTTGCAAAGCAATAGGACCCAACGATTTAATCGGGAAAATGAAAATTTTAGCTATGTGCGCATGAGACATCCCGCAAATTAGCAAATTCAGAAATAAAATCACTATCACGACTTGTAGGCTAGTTCCTTCGAAATCTGAATCAAAAGTGCTATGTTTGTTCTTTGCCTCTTAACATTAACCTATGAAACTAGTCGGCTTACCCCTTACCCTCCTTATTGCATTAACAGCAGGAACTTTTTCGGCACAAGCGCAAGAAACCTTACGTTTAGAAGACGCCATCCAGCAAGGCTTAAAAAATCAATTCTCGATTCAGATTGCCAAAAAGCGCGAAAAGATTGCCGAGAATGACAACACCCTAGGGAATGCGGGTTTTCTACCGACAATCACAGGAACGGCCACCAAAAATTATACCGTTTCGGGCTTAAATCAAGAATTTTTTGGAGGGTTGCGTCCACCTTTGGTTCAAAGTGGTGTACAGTCAAATTCGGGAAATTCGGGCGTAGCCATGGCATGGACCTTATATGATGGCAAAGGCATGTTTATTTTGCGTGATCGCTTTACTGAATTGCAGCAATTAGGCGCCAAACAAACGGAGACCTCCATTGAAAATTTAGTTGCTTTGATTAGCACGACCTATTACGACATTATTCGCCAAGAACTGCGTGTCAACAACTTTAAAAAAGGATTAGAAATTTCCAATGACCGCTTAAAATTGGCGAAAGATCGCTACGAGGTCGGTCAAGGATCTAAGGTAGATTATTATTCCGCACAAGTCGATTACAATGAAGACAAAGCGCTTTTATTAGCGCAAGAACAATCCTTTTTAAATACTAAAATCAGTTTTAATACCCTTTTGGTTCGCGCCATGCAAACTGATTTTCAAGTTTTGGCGGTGATCGACTTACTACCGAAACTTGCCTTGAATGAATTGCGCGATCTGGCTTTAAAACAAAACCCAACGTTGTTAGCGGCCATTGTAAATAAGCGTATCTCCGACTTAGACATCAAAAACACGCAAAGCTTGCAAATGCCGCAGTTGGACTTATTAGCTGGATACAATCTAAATCAAGTGCAAAATGGTGCGGGGTTTGGTGTACAAAAAGGAACGAGTAATGCGTTAAACTACGGCTTGCGTGCTACGATCAATATCTTCGATGGTTACAACCAAAAGCGTCGGGTACAAAATGCGAAAATCAATGCAGAGATTGCGCAATTGCAAGTAGAGGATTTAAAGAATTCATTAAACTCCTCACTTGAGCGTGCCTATGTCACGTATGAAAACGCCCTTAATTTAATCACATTAGAATCTGAAAATTATACGATTGCGAAGCAAAATATTGAGATTGCGTTTGACCGATTCAAGGTAGGTATCGCAACTTCGTATGAACTTCGTGAGGTACAACGCAACGCCGTTGCCGCAGAGACACGTTTAATCGAAGCGAAATATGCGGCTAAAACAGCTGAAATCGAACTACTTCGATTGAGTGGCGGAATCCTCTAATCCCTGTTCCTCATTTAATTGCTGCTGGTATAAATCGTAATACAATTGCTTGCGCGCCATCAATTGCTTGTGGGTTCCTTCTTCGAGCAAAGTCCCATCTTGCAGCACGAAAATTCGGCTGGCTAATTTCGCCGAAGAAACCCGATGTGAAATAATCAAACTCGTTTTGTCCTGCATAATCGAACGCAAATGTTCCAAAATCTTATGTTCCGTATGCGTATCTACCGCAGATAAGCAATCATCCAGAATGAGATTCGTAGGCTTTTTCGCCAAGGCTCGCGCCAAAGACACCCGTTGTTTTTGACCACCCGAAAGCGTCACGCCGCGTTCACCCAAAAGTGTTTCGTACTGATCCGGGAAATCCATGATGTTATCATGCACATCTGCAAAACGAGCCGCTTCATGCATCCCCGCTTCACTCAAATCATCTTGTCCAAATCGTATATTTTCGGCGATTGACGTTGAAAACAAGAATACATCTTGCGGCACAAAACCGAGATGTTTGCGTACATGCTGAATATCCCAATCTTTTAGCGAAATCCCGTCCAACAAAATCTCTCCCGAGGAAGGATCATAAAAACGAGCCATCAACAAAGCAATGGTGCTCTTACCGGAACCCGTAGTTCCCAGTAGGGCAACGGCCTCCCCTGGTGCAATCTCTAACTGGATGCCATGCAATACCTCCTGATCTGAATTGGGATACGTAAAATGCACGTTTTTGAACGACCACCTCCCCAAGATAGGTTGGGAAATTTGCTTTCCAGGAACTAACTCTGACTGAATATTCAAAAATTCATTGATCCGCTTTTGCGAAGCAGCTGCACGCTGAATCTGCGAACTGGTCCAGCCCAGGGCGGTTACGGGCCAGGTCAACATAAACACGTACATGATAAATTCGGTGATATTCCCTATGGACATGCGACCGGCCATAACTTCTTTGGAACCGATATAGACGACTAAAAGGGTGGAAAAGCCCACGAGCAAGGAGATTAATGGCGTAAACAACGAATCGATTCGCACTAAATCCAAGGATTTTCGGCGGTAATTGGCCGAAGCATCCGCGAAGGATGCCACCGATTGTTTTTCGCGCACAAAAGATTTCAACACCCGGATGCCAGAAAAAGCTTCCTGTGCAAACGTAGAAATCGATGATAAACCGGATTGAATCTCCTCAGACTTGCGAATGATCAACGAATTGACATAATAAATACTGAACGAAAGAATGGGAAGCGGCAAAAGCACATACCACATGAGCGTCGGACTCACATGCCACATGTAATAAATCACCAAGGCAAAAACCGTAATCAAATTTAGGCCATACATCATGCTAGGCCCCACATACATCCGCACTTTACTGACATCTTCCGAAATGCGCGCCATCAAATCCCCCGTGTTTTGTTGGCGATAAAACGACAGCGGCAAGGTCTGATAATGCGCATAAATCTCTTGCTTCATTTCGTATTCGATATGACGCGACATGACAATGAGTGTTTGGCGAACCAAAAACAAAAACACGCCTTTGATGAAGGCCATGAGGACAATCAAAAAACCGTAATAGAAAAGTGTGCTGGCGAAGACTTCGTAAAAGGCCGCTTGTAAACGAAACCCTTTGAAAAGAAAATAAATATCAATGGTTTCGGTCACGAGGTCGAGCGCGAAGCGAACAAGTTGCGCTGGAACGACACCGAAGAAATTAGAGCCAAACGTAAAGATGATTCCTAAAAAAAGTAACCATTTATACCGCCAAAAAAATGTATTGAGATGACCTAATGCGCCCATGAAAATATTAATCAAACAAAGATAGCCCCTTTTTCAAATTAAAATAGTTAATTTTGTCTTTTCAAAAACAGAACGCTCTTTTATTTCGGATGGTAAACAGAAGATTACTTCGTGTCAAAGCATTTCAGCAAATGTATGCTTACTGGACGCAGGAACGTGCCCAATATCAATTGGCATTTGATGGCTTAACGGCTATTTTCCAACCAGATTTGTCGCTCATGATTGCCAAAGAAGACCAGACCCCTCGTCTAGAAGGTCTTCGTAAATTAGCCGAAATCCAATTAACTGAATTTTTTCAAGGAGTACCTACTGAGGAAACCATTCCCACAGAAGCGCTTGACGCGGCCAAATCTGTGCATCGCATCTACCAAAATAACGTAGCTAAAATCGCGAAAGAACTGAAAAAAGAGATGGTTACCGAGGTAGAATCCATCTTCAAACAATACTTAAAAATTCTTTATTACATCCAAGCGCTCCCGATGATCGGACAGTGGGATGAGCAGCGTCGTTTATTGGAAAACCCAATTAAAACTTCGCTAATAGGCAAAAATAAAGTCTTAGCCATCATGCCGAAATGGCGGGATTTGCAACAGGCATTTGCCGACAATACCATTGGCTGGTCTGAAGATGAAGAAAACATGCTCAAGAAAGTATTCATTGAGGGAATTCTTCCAGATGAAGCATTTGTGAGCTATCTCCCTACGGCCGGCAAAGATGTGCTTGCAGATATCGAAATGATCAAATACATTTTGAAAAATTATCTGTTAAAACATCCGATCATGGCCGAATATTTCGAGGAAAAAGATTTAAATTGGCATTTAAATAAGGATGTCGTAAAAAGTTTAGCGACCAAAACATTCAAAGTCGACGCACTCGAAGATTTACAAATTCAACCACTTGGATTACAATGGGACGATGACAAAAAATTCTTCGAAGAGTTATTCGATTATTGCGTTAAAGAAGATATTCAATTAACGCAATGGGTGAATGATCAAACAAAAAACTGGGATACGGAGCGTTTAGCCACCACGGATTTAATTATATTAAAAATGGCGGTTGCTGAAATGATTCAATTCCCAAGCATCCCGGTTAAAGTAAGTATCAACGAATTCATTGAAGTAGCCAAAAACTACTCCACACCGAAATCAGGCTCGTTTATCAACGGTATACTCGACGTGATTTCGATTCGTTTGATCAGTGAAAAAGTTATACAAAAATCAGGTCGAGGATTAATCGACATAGCCAGTAAATAATATGAGCAGATCATCGAAATCGTTTTGGGCATTCATCGTAGGTGCCGCTGCAGGTGCCGCTTTAGGCATTTTATACGCACCAGACAAAGGTGAAAACACCCGTGGAAAATTGTATTTCCAATTGAACAAATACCGTGACCAATTAAAGCAATTGATAAACGATATCGTCGACGGAAAAGAGATTCCAGAAACAATGGCCAAATCAGAAGGCAAAAAAGTCGTTCAAGACACGAAACTAAAAGCAGAAAAACTGTTAGAAGACGTAGAAAAAATGATGAGTCAAATCAAAGCGAAACCCTAAAAATGCGAATTGTTGTAGTAATCTCCTTATTTTTCATGTTTGGTATATTATCTTGTACCAACAA
>CANHKE010000135.1 GCA_947461155.1 Cytophagaceae bacterium
AAAACCTTATCTGGATGGCTCAAACTATCAGCTGGCAACACAACTACAAATTCATGCCCATTTAATTGTTCCCAATCAGACCAGCGATGTAACGGATTATTCACTTGAACTGGCTTAGCCCCAGGAGTCAATGATTGACTATATAGCACAGAAAGGGTGATTTCTCCTGTAGTCCCCATTTCCTCCTGAAATTGCAATCGATTAATCACTTTTGCCTTCTTGTCTTTCTCATTCTGTGCTAAATACGCACGAATCTCATCCAAATTACCATTTGGATTTGCTTTGGCGATAGGCACATATTGCGCATTTGATATACCTGGTTTTTCCAAGGTCCATGACGGACGTGATTTGGATTTATTCAAGGTACTATCGCCATAAAAATCTTTCAATGAAATCGAAGACTGATAGAAAATCGCATCCCCTGCCTTTGACCAAACCGGATTTTGCACCCCTACCGCAGAAGTCGTCACAGCAAGAGGTTCGCCCCCAGCCAGCGACAATACATATGCCTGCGATTTCAATCCCAAATCACGTGCAAATAAGATACTCCGACCATCCGGACTCCACGAAGGACTTGAAATGCTAAATTTTCCACCTGTCAACGGACGATTGGCTTTCGTGCCTAAATCACCTACAAACAAATGCGTTTGATAGACAAAGTCTCCTTTCTTCTCCACATCATCCTCAATCGACATAACCGTATATAAATAAGATTTGCCATCCGGTGCAAACGAAGGCTTTCCGGCTGTTTTAATTTTTAATAAATCCGTAACCTGAATGGTTTGTTGCGCAAAAGCACCCAAAGAAATAAGTAGGAAGAATAATATCCGCATAAGACAAAAAAATAAGGCTTGCGAAATATCTCGCAAGCCTTAAAATTATAAATAAATTGAATAAGATTAGATCAACTTCAAAATTTCTTCTCCAATCGCATCTGTTCCTAAAATCATCGATTTATCGGTAGACGCATCCGCAATATCTCCAGTACGAAATCCTTTCTTCAATACCTGATCTACCGCATTAATCACCACTTCAGATTCTGCTTTCATGCCGAATGAAATATCCAACAACAAAGCCACAGATAATACAGAAGCCATTGGGTTTGCCAATCCTTTACCTGTAATATCATGCGCTGAACCATGAATTGGTTCATAAACACCTGTTCCATCACCGATCGATGCAGATGCAAGCATCCCCATCGAACCAGCAATTTGAGACGCTTCATCGGTTAAAATATCACCAAACAAATTAGCCGTTACAACCACGTCAAAACGCTTCGGATCTTTGATCAACAACATCGCTGTTGCATCCACAAATTGATATTCTACCGTTACATCCGGATATTCCAAAGCTAACTTTTGAATCTCCTCACGCCATAAACGCGAAGATTCCAACACATTTGCCTTATCCACGGAAACTAAATGTTTCTTACGCGTACGCGCCGCTTCGAAAGCCTTGCGACCGATTCTTTCCACTTCGTACCGACTGTATTCCGCTACATCATAAGCCGTATCCCCATTGTTTTTTCGACCTTTTTCACCGAAATAAATATCTCCCGTCAATTCACGGAAAAACAAAATATCAGCTCCTTTTAAGATTTCTGGCTTAATGCTCGATGCAGACAACAACTCATCAAACAATTTGATCGGACGAAGATTCGCGTACAAACCTAATTCCTTACGCATCTTTAATAAACCTTGCTCTGGACGAACCTTAGCCGATGGATCATTATCGTATTTGGGATGACCTACTGCGCCGAATAAAACCGCGTCAGAAGCCTTCATTTTTTCTAATGTTTCTGCTGGAAGCGCATCACCTGTTGCCTCAATCGCCACGTGACCGATTAACGCTTCATCATACGTAAAATCATGACCGAATTTAGCCGCGATTTTTTCCAATACTTTTTTACCTACTTCGGTTACTTCTTGTCCAATTCCATCACCTGGAACAATTAGGATATGTTTTTTTGCCATTATATATGTATTAAATCAAATTCAACATTTTTTGCGTCGCCTTAATCGCAGAAACCGTTTGGTCACTATCCAAACCACGCGTAATTAATTCTCTACCTCCAAAATTCCAGGTAATAATCGTTTCACACAAAGCATCCGATTCGCCTCCCGGTGGGATACGTACCGCATAATCGGTCAATTGAGCCAAATTTTGACCTTTTTTCTCAAAGATTAACGCCAACGCGTGCATAAATGCATCGTATTGTCCATCTCCCTGCGCATGTTCTTCAAAAATCTCCCCATCGACCGAAATTTTCAAGGTAACCGATGGACGAAGATCTTTGGAATGCGTCAACACATAATTCAAAACCTGCACGCGCTCCTCAATCGCATTCGAATCCAAAACATCCGAAATGATGTAAGGCAAATCATTTTGCGTCACGACCTCTTTCCGATCGCCCAATTCAATGATTCGTTGGGTTACTTTCTTCAAATCCTGATCCGACAATTGAATTCCCAATGCCGCCAAGTTATTTTCAATATTTGCCTTTCCAGACGTTTTACCTAACGCATATTTACGCTCACGGCCAAAACGCTCCGGCATCAACTCATTGAAATATAAATTATTTTTCTTGTCTCCATCCGCATGAATTCCCGCGGTTTGGGTGAATACATTTTCACCTACTACTGGTTTGTTGACCGGAATCCGGAAACCAGAAAATGTCTCGACCAATTTACTTACGGTATACAAAGACTTTTCGCAAACCGAAGTTTTAATATCTTTTTGGTAATCATTCAACACCGCGATAACAGACGCTAAAGGCGCATTTCCAGCCCGTTCGCCCATGCCATTCACCGTTAAGTGCAAGCCATGAATACCATTCCGAACCGCCTCAAGCGCATTTGCCGTACCTAAATCATAGTCGTTGTGCGCATGAAAATCAAAATGGGTAGTCGGATAACGACCCACCAATTCTTTAATGTATTCCGCTGTTTCCCAATGGGTTAACACACCCAAGGTATCTGGAAGCAACACCCGTTTGACGGGCAATTGCGTTAAAAAATCCAAGTATTGCAACACGTAATCCTTCGAATTACGCATGCCATTACTCCAATCCTCTAAATATACATTCACCGATAAACCTTTCGAAATCGCCAAATGAATCGTTTCTTCAATTTCAGCGAAATGTTGGGCAGGTGTTTTTTTCAATTGGTGCTGCAAGTGATTCAGTGATCCTTTGGTCAATAAATTCATGACCTTTGCACCTGCGTCAAGCATCCACTGCACTGATGTTCCACCATCCACGAATGTCAAGACCTCAACTCGATCCAAATATCCAGCTGTAGCTGCCCACGTAGTGATTTTTTTTACTGCTTGAAATTCCCCTTCCGAAACACGTGCAGACGCAATCTCAATGCGATCGACTTTTAATTCAGTCAATAACAATTGAGCAATAGTCAGTTTTTCCGAAGCTGAGAAGGATACGCCGCTGGTCTGTTCACCATCCCGAAGCGTGGTATCCATGATTTCAATATGCCGCATCCGATTAACGATTAGTTGCAAAAGCAGCGATTTCAGACTTCATCGCTTGTAAGTAATCGATGTCATCAAAACCATTCAACAAATTATGTTTCTTATATCCGTTGATCGCAAACGACTCAGAAGCGCCTGTCGCCGAAATGGTGATGGTCTGCGAAGGCAAATCAACGACTAGTTCCGTCTTGGGATCTTTTTCAATCGCTTCAAAAATTTGATGCAAAAACTCAGGAGAAACTTGAACTGGCAAAATACCTACGTTAATCGCATTTCCACGGAAAATATCCGCAAAGAAAGACGATACCACGCAACGGAAGCCATAATCATAAATCGCCCAAGCCGCGTGTTCCCGTGAAGATCCCGAACCGAAATTCTTCCCTCCTACGAGAATCTTGCCTGAATAAGTTGGGTTATTCAAAACGAAATCCGCTTTTGGCTGATCGTTTTTATCATAACGCCAATCTCTAAATAAATTATCACCGAATCCCTTACGCTCCGTTGCTTTTAAGAAACGAGCAGGGATGATTTGGTCAGTATCCACATTCTCGATAGGCATGGGAACCGCCGTACTTGTCAAAACACTAAAACTATCGTAAGCCATATTGCGCTAGATTAAATCTTATAAAAATACTCTTGGATCTGTTACAACCCCGGTTACTGCCGCAGCAGCAGCCACTAATGGACTCGCCAACAACGTGCGAGAACCAGGCCCTTGACGGCCTTCGAAATTACGATTAGACGTACTCACCGCATATTTCCCTGCTGGAATCTTGTCGTCATTCATCGCCAAACACGCCGAACAACCCGGTTGGCGCAACACAAATCCCGCCTCCGTCAAAATATCCAAAATACCTTCTTCTTTAATTTGAGCTTCCACGATATGTGAACCTGGAACGACCCAAGCCGTCACATGATCCGCTTTTTTACGACCTTTCACAATCGAAGCAAATGCTCTAAAGTCTTCAATGCGCCCATTCGTACAAGAACCAATAAACACATAATCTACTTGCTTACCAATCATCGCATCATCCTCCTCAAAACCCATGTAATCCAATGATTTCGCATAAGTTGCTACACCACCTTCAACATCCGTTGCTTTAGGAATGTGCTTTGAAATACCCATACCCATGCCTGGATTCGTACCATACGTAATCATCGGCTCAATATCAGCAGCACTGAAATTGATTTCAACATCAAAAGATGCACCAGCATCCGTTTTCAATGTCTTCCAATACGCTAATTGCGTATCCCAATCCGCACCTTGCGGTGCTAAGGCACGACCTTCAATGTAATCAAATGTTGTTTGGTCTGGCGCAATCATACCACCACGCGCACCCATTTCAATACTTAAATTACAAACTGTCATACGACCTTCCATGGTCATATTTTCGAACACATCACCCGCATATTCCACGAAGTAACCTGTTGCACCAGATGTAGTCAGCTTGGAAATAATATATAAAGCCACGTCTTTTGGCGTAACTCCTTTACCCAATACACCGTTGACGTTAAT
>CANHKE010000136.1 GCA_947461155.1 Cytophagaceae bacterium
GCCATAGGGAAAATTTAAGCCACAAAGATACTAATCTAACAAACATGAAAAGCATATTTATCGCCTTATTCCTGCTTGCACCCCTTTTCGTGACCGCACAAATCAAAAGTGGCCCGATGCTTGGGTACTCGGACATGAAAGAGGTACTTATTTGGGTTCAGACCGAACAGGCAGCATCGGTGCACATTCAATACCACGAAATAGGCGACAAATTAATCCATAAAACGGATCCCATCCGTACCGAAAAAGCAACCGCATTCATCGCGCGAATTATTGCTGATGAAGTCAGCATGGGCAAAAAATACACCTATGAAGTTTGGGTAAATAACAAGAAAATGGCGTTTGATTATCCACTGGAATTTCAAACACAGGAACTTTGGCAGTGGCGAAAAGACCCACCTGCCTTCTCGTTTATTTTTGGCACGTGTAATTATGTGAATGAAACGGAGGCGGACCGACCGGGCCGACCGTACGGCGGGGCGGATGAAGTATATGCCGCGATGCACGCGCAAAAACCTGATTTTATGTTGTGGGGTGGCGATAATTTTTATTACCGCGAACCGGATTACACCCGCACAGGAATGATCCACCGCAATAACCACGCGCGTTCCGTGAAATCCATGCAACCCTTGCTAGCGAATGTACACCATTATGCGATTTGGGATGATCATGATTATGGTCCAAACGATTCGGATCGCTCTTTTCCATTAAAATACACCTCCTTAGAGATGTTCAAACTATACTGGGGAAATCCAAATTTCATCTTCCCCAATGAGGGAATTACCGGAAAATTCCAATGGGCTGACGTCGACTTTTTCCTAATGGATGATCGCTGGAATAAAGCACCGAATGAATTAAATGATCCCAATAAAGACTATTGGGGTACGAAGCAAATGACCTGGTTATTGGATCAATTAAGTACGTCCAAAGCTAGCTTTAAAGTAATTGTCAATGGAGGACAGGTGGTAAGCCCGGCTAAAATCCTTGAAAACATGGCTAATTATGAAGCTGAGCGCACGTTTTTATTGAAGGAATTACACAATCGAAATATTCCTGGGGTTCTTTTCCTTACCGGTGATCGCCACATTTCAGACTTGAATAAATTGGAACGCGAAGGAACGTATCCCTTATACGATTTGACTGTCTCACCGATGACGGCCGGAAAAGCAGATGCATTTAAGCAAGATTACAACGAAACGCTTGTAGACGGCACACTAATTACAGATCGCGCATTTTCTAAAATTGAAGTGTCCGGTACATTGAAAGACCGTGTCTTGAAAATCACATTATTGAATATCAAAGGCGAGGTGTTGTGGACCAAAGAAATTAATTCGAATCAATTAAAATAATATGGAAGTAGTATTAAACCGATTAGATCAAGATTTTCATTTTGAGGCCAAAGGCTCCTCGCCCATTCCGGTGCACATTGATGCCGCCGAGGGAATTGGTGGGCATAATGCTGGTGCGCGTCCCATGGAATTATTACTAATGGGTTTAGGGGGTTGTACCGCGATTGATGTGATTCTTATTTTGAAAAAACAACGTCAAGTCGTGGATGATTTTCAAATTCGGGTTCAAGGGGATCGTGAGAAGATTGAGGGAACTGAGAAAACCCCATTCCGTCAAATTAATATTCAATTTGAATTACAAGGTGCGATCGATGGCAACAAAGCACTGAAAGCCATTCAAATGTCGATGGACAAATACTGTTCCGCAACTGCTCAACTAGAGCCAAGTGCGAACATTACCCATACTTTACTTTTAAACGGAACAATCTTCGAAGCCTAACATGCAAGCATATTTAGATTTATTAACGCATATCAAGAAAAACGGAACATTTAAATCCGATCGTACGGGCACAGGTACAACCAGTGTTTTTGGCTACCAAATGCGCTTCAATTTAGCGGATGGTTTTCCTTTGGTTACGACCAAGAAAACGCACCTCAAGTCCATCATTCACGAACTACTTTGGTTCTTAAAAGGTGAGACGAATATTGCTTATTTGAAAGAACATAGTGTACGCATCTGGGATGAATGGGCGGATGAAAATGGCGATTTAGGTCCTGTATACGGCAAGCAATGGAGAAGTTGGGAAGGCGCAGACGGACAAGTGATTGATCAAATCAAAGAGGTTATTCATACGTTAAAAACGAATCCAGACTCCCGCCGAATTATCGTGAGCGCATGGAACGTAGCCGAGCTACCCAAAATGGCTTTGATGCCGTGCCACGCTTTCTTTCAGTTTTATGTGGCGGATGGGAAATTATCGTGTCAGTTATACCAGCGATCTGCAGATGTGTTCTTGGGTGTCCCTTTTAATATCGCTTCGTATGCACTCTTAACCATGATGGTCGCGCAAGTATGTGATTTGAAATTAGGTGATTTTATTTGGACGGGCGGCGACACGCATTTATACAGCAATCACATGGAGCAGGTGGAAACGCAATTAGCGCGTAGCCCGCGTCCTCTTCCAACTATGCACATTAACCCAGCTAAAAAGGACATCTTGGATTTCGTCTTTGAGGACTTCACGCTAGCGGGATATGACCCGTATCCAGGAATTAAAGCGCCAGTGGCGGTTTGATTTAGGTGAGAGGTAAGAAGTAAGAGGTGAGAGGTAGTAATATAAAAAATGCCCATGGATGAGTTCCTTGGGCATTTTAATTTATAACTCTTACCTCTCACCTTTCACCTCTTACTTCTTACTTCTTACCTCTCACCTCTTACCTCTCTATAACGCTCCCCGACAGCACCTTACAATCCTTATACTCGTCATCGACGAATATGAATACATCATCTTTGGCTTTCACGAACCACTTTTCGATCACGTCGTTTTTCTTTTGCGTTAACGCAATGCCCGCAATTTTCTGGTAATCATCTTTCAAATTCGCGAAATGCGGTGGGTATTTAGCTTTGAAATACAAAATACGCATCGCACTACGACCATCTTCTGTCCGATACGCGATAGGCCGTGAAAAAGTACCTACCGCCATTGAGTCTATAGAAAAATACAAACCTGGCTCCATCGTTCCATCAAATGGCATACGCGTCGAACGCGAGGCCATATCGATCAACAAACCTCCTGCGTCTTGCGTCAATTTATCTTCAGACACATTACGCGCCGCTTTATCAAAAGAAATCGAATCACGCTGAATTAATACCCGCATCGAATCCAAAAAGCGTGTTGGCTCCGTAACATCCAATTTTTGATAATCCGGACGCAATAAAATATGGCGAGCATGGTATTCCTGACCGCGAACAGCTAATAATTGAATCAAGTGAAAACCAAACTCACTTTCGACTACATCCGACATTTGATTTGGCTTTAATTTCAATGCGGCGGCCTCAAACGGAGCCACCATTTGACCACGCTTCGAGAATCCTAAATCCCCTCCTCGCTTACCACTACCCAAATCTTCCGAATATAATTTGGCTAGTTCTTCAAATGCCTCGCCCTTTTCAATCCGCTTTTTGTAATCCAATAACTTCCCGACCAATTCATCCTTCTGAAATTTATTTGGCTGCGCTAAACGAACAATATGTCCAATCTCAACCTCTGCAGGTAAATATGGCAACGAATCCGAAGGGATACGCTTAAAAAACTTTTCCACTTCCTTCGGCGTAATCTGAATGCCTTCGGTGATTTTTTCTTGCATTTTTCGAGCGGTCAACTGCTCTTTCAACGATATTCGCAAATCTTCTTTCAACGTCACAATCGGCTTACCGAACGCTTCTACAATATTCTTAGCCGTTCCATATTGCTGCTCCATCTGCTCCATCCGCGAATTCATCTCCGCCTCAATCCGCTTGTCATCCACGATAACCGAATCGATTTCAGCCTTAGCAAGCATTAATTTATTGACAACCAAGCCTTCCAAAATCTGACAACGATTCGGCGTATTCGCCTGACCGCTCGTTTGGTATTGCTGATACTGCTGCTCCACTTCCGAACGCAAAATATAGTGGTTATCCACCTTGGCAATAATCTTATCTAATACGGGTCCTTTTTCTGTCGCCTCTTGCGCAAACGAAACCTGCGCCAGCAAGCACATGCTCAAACCCAATAAAATACTTCTCAATTTCATATGTTTCATTTTTCCTATTGCATCAAACGATTTAATTCTTCCTGATCAATTTGAACAGGATATTTTTGTTTCAGTTTGGCCAACCAATCGCGCTCTAAGGTACCTTGTAATCCCCGAATTACCGAACTGCGCGATTCATCAAACCGCTTTAAACGCTCTGGCTCAATCTGACTAATTTCAATAAATACCTGCCGACCATCCACTTCCAGGGTCTTTTTACCCACTTCCCAAGGCATAGCGTCCAATATAGCTTGCTGACCTTTTACATACATCCCCTCCTCCGCGATCAAACTCAAGGGCTTTACGGCATTAAAACGCTTCACCACATCTTCCATCGACTGCGAGAAAAAGCGAAAAGAAACACGCGCATTCTTAGTCTTATCCGTCTTCGAAACCGGTTTCAAATTACCCTCGATCTTTTCAATAATCCGCGTCGAGCCAATTCCCTTTTTGGTCAAATATTTGACCAATACATTCACCCGTGCCTCACTCAACGAATCCAATTCAGACGCATCTTGATGACCCGAAATCTCCACGACAAAATCCCGATTTTTGGCCAACAGCAAAAATAGTTCCTGCTGAATTTTATTCATTCCCTCTGAAATATCTACTTTGCCTAAGCCAAACGAAATATCAGGCAAACGCTTATTCGTCAAATAAGGGGCTTGAGTCACTAATTCCAAGGCATCAGATAATGTCTTTGGCGTATCAGCACTCACAATTTTCGCCTTCACGCGAATCGGCAAGGTATATTCGGCCGCATGTGCTTTGAAATACGCCTGCTGGTTCAACGAATCCAAGGATGGCTCATAAATCTCACGCTCCACAATCTTACTAAAAAGTGATCCTTCATAGAACTCTTTCATCTGCTCCTGAAACGCAGGGTATTTCGTCTCTAAATGCTGTTCTTCAAC
>CANHKE010000137.1 GCA_947461155.1 Cytophagaceae bacterium
CAACAAGGTATACATCACGTAAGCAATAATACCCACAATCAAACCAGAAGCAGATGTCACCATCTTCTCATAAATACCTGACGCAATCGTCGATATTTCAATTTTATTCGAAGTAGAAATATTATGAAAGGTACGAATCATACCCGTAACCGTTCCTAAGAATCCGAACATGGGTGCAATACGCGCAATCGAACTTAAAATACCTAAGTTCTTCTCCATATTGTAAATTTCTAATTTCGCCTTATTCTCAATAGCGCCCTCTATCTCCCGAATGGGTGAACCTAAACGACCCAAACCACGCTCTAATAAATTAGCAATTGGAAATTTTGAATTTTTACAATACGTAACCGCACCCTGAATATTACCAGCCAGTAAAAGTTCATTGATATTGTGAAGAAAATTCTCGTCAATTCGAGAAGTCTTGCGGATGTACAAATAACGTTCAATAAACAAAAACAGCGCCGCAGTGAATAAGAACAAAATCGGATACATCACGTATCCCCCTTTTTCCAATAAACTTAACACCGTAAATTCTTCGACTTGCAAAATTAAATTCAATAGAGAAGACATATAGCTTTGTTGAAATTTTTAATGATAAATAATTAACTTAAAGATGGTCAATATTATTGTATTTTTCAAAAAATAATCCCCTTTTTTATCGCCTCGGCTCGCTGGTAAAACCAATACCCTTCCTTTAAACTATATGCTGACATCCACATTTCTTGCATATTAAAATGACTCAACACGCTATCAACCAATAAATTGGCATATGGGAAAATACCAGCACGAAAGGCCCGCATTCCAGGATATGAGCTGCGCTGATCCGCTGGCATCATTTCAATTTCTTCTTTGACTCGATAAAAACAAGATAAATCCAAAACTTGAGCTGAACCGTTGGGCGATCCACCCTTGAGCGCCTGCTCGATATCCCACATGGTTTCAAATGCCCCAGCCGCACCTACCAGCACTTGGGGCAATTGTCCGCATGCCGTATACAAAGGCTGTAAGGCTTCCTCGATGTACGCCATACAAGCCGACTTGACCGATACATCAAAGACATCTTGCACATGAAACAATGACCTCAATTTCAAACCACCCAACTCAAGACTCGTTTTGAAATGAACTTGGTTGCCTTCAAAAAATATAAATTCCACACTTCCTCCGCCAATATCCATTAACAATGTCGGACGCACCCAAGGTTGTGGAAGCGAATGAAACACCCCTTCAAATATATGTGTTGCCTCCTGCAGGCCAGAAATCAATTCAACTTGAAAACCAAAAATACGCCTCCAATCCGCGAGTATCTTATCCCCATTGGATGCATTCCGTAAAATACTCGTTCCTAAAGCAGTTATTTCATGAGCCGAACAACCATGCGACAGGGCTATCGCCACAAATTCAGCTAAAACAACCTCGGCACGCGCAATGGCGTCCAGCTGAATATATCCCTCCTCCATCGCACCTTTTCCTAATTGGACAGGTCGCTGCACGTTTTCCAAGATATGCAAAGGGGCATCTTTATGATGACAGGTACAGACCAACAACTGAAAGGTATTTGTTCCCAAATCGATTACTGCACGCGTAAAAGCCATCTAATTTATTTTTTGAACAAATTTAGGTGTAAAGCGCGTTTAATCTTGACAAAAAAATAATAAATTAGAAGTAATTTCGCTTCAAACCACGCGCTTGTCCTTATATGCTAGATCCAGAATACGACGATAACAGAGAAGACATTCAATCTTCTTTGAAAAGGTTTGAGAAAATGCTAGCGCAGGAAGAAAATTCATTCTTTGACCTAGATACCTTAGAACAAATCGCAGATCATTATTTCATCCAATCGCAGTTTGAAGAAGGGCTCAAAGCGTGTGATTTAGGGCTATTGCATTTCCCGTATACACTGGAACTAATTATTTTAAAAGCACAAATTTTAGGCGAACTAACACGAACGGAAGAAGCCATGGAATTAATTGAAAATTCCATGATTTTATTTCCTACCGATACGGATCTCAAATTAGTGAAGGGATCTTTGTTGAGCCAGCTCAAGCAACACGAAGCCGCGATTGATCAATTTTTGCACGTTTTAGAATACATTGAGGATAAAGATGAGGTCTATTTTCGCATTGGTTTGTGTTATTTAAACTGGCCGAAACCGCGTGAGGCGGTGGACATGTTTAAAAAAGCACTGGAACACAATCCCGAAAATGAAAGTGCTTTAGTCGAGCTTGCCAATGCCCTCGATGAAATCGGCAAAATCGAAGAAAGTATCCCCTATTACAAGCAATTTATTGACCTTGATCCATTCTCATTTACCGCATGGTATAACTTGGGAATTGCCTATTCTAAGCTGAAACAATACGAAAAGGCTATTGATGCCTATGAATATTCGTTGGCTATTGAACCAACATTTGGGTCTTCTTTATTCAATTTGGGTAATACGTTCATGAATTTGAACGAATATGCCAAAGCTGAAGAAGCCTATCGCTTGTGTTTACAACATGACGACCCGAATCCTGAATTGTATTGCTGCTTAGGTGCGAGCTTGGAACGTCAGCGTCAGTTTAATGAAGCGCTAACATTCTACAAGGAATCTGTCAAAATAGACCCACTTTGGGATGAAGGATATTACGGATTAGCCGTTTGTTTAACCGAATTAGATAAATGGTTTGAATCCCTCCATTTCCTAAAAAAAGCAATCAAACTGAATGAAACGAATCCTTTATATTGGACCGGTTTAGCCGATGTTGAAGCCTATTTAGGCAATACCCTTTCGGCTGATGAATCTTATCAAAAATCACTCGAATTAGATTCATTTTTCGCTCCAACCTGGGTTAAATGGGCTCAATTGCATTATGATTTGGAAGACTTTGAGAAGTCGGCAGACATCATGTTATCCGCCATCGATGAACTACCTGAAGAAGCCGAATTGTATTATCGTTCCGCGATATTTCTCATCAAAGCAGGTCAATTTAAAGAAGCTTTTCATTTCTTAGAAACAGGTTTAGTGCTTGATTACGATAAGCACGTGCTGATTTTCGATTATTTCCCGAATCTGGAAACACAGAAAGCTATTTTCAAGTTAATCCAACAATACAAAAAATAAATTCCTTTTGAACGAAAAATCAACCACTCATCCAATTCGTTTTTTGGAATAAAATGTCAGTGGTATATTCGTTTCTAATTCAACTATTCAGCAACATGAAAAAATTGTTTACCACGGGTCTCGCGATCCTATTGCTACAAGGTGCTGCATTTGCGCAACAAAAAGCCAAATCACTTCCTATACCCGAAAAGGTAACTTCTGCGGAAGGAATCACAGAATACAAATTAGCCAATGGGCTCAAGGTATTATTGTTCCCAGATCCTTCCAAACAAACCATTACGGTTAACATTACCTATTTAGTAGGTTCCCGTCACGAAGGGTACGGAGAAACAGGTATGTCTCACTTACTTGAACACATGGTGTTCAAAGGAACGAAAGAAAAACACAAAGAAGTAGCCAAAGAAATATCGGACCATGGAGCTCAGTTTAATGGGACTACTTGGTTAGATCGCACGAATTACTTCGAAACATTTGCCTCGACGGATGAAAATTTGGATTGGGCTTTGGATATGGAAGCAGATCGTATGATCAACTCGCGTATCGCCAAAAGCGAATTAGAAACCGAAATGACCGTTGTTCGAAATGAATTCGAAAGTGGAGAAAACGATCCTGGTTCTGTCTTAATGGAGCGTGTCGTTTCAACGGCCTTTTTGTGGCATAATTATGGCAACTCAACGATTGGAGCACGTTCCGATATCGAAAAGGTGCCTATTGAGAACTTGCAGGCCTATTACCGAAAATATTACCAGCCTGACAATGCCGTTCTTTTGGTAGCTGGAAAATTCGAACCAACGAAAACGTTGAAATTAATCAATGAAAAATTTGGTATCATTCCTCGTCCCGAGCGTGTTTTAACCAAAACCTTTACGGCAGAACCGACGCAAGATGGTGAGCGAGAGGTGACTTTACGTCGTGTGGGTGATGTCCAACAAGTAGGTATGGCCTACCACATTCCATCGGGTTTACATCCTGATTTTATTGCCTGTGATGTATTGGTGGATTTATTGACTGATGCCCCTTCGGGTCGTTTGTATAAAGCATTAATTGATACCAAAAAAGCTTCTAGCCAATTCGGGTATACCATGCAATTAAAAGAACCGGGATTGGTGTATTTCGGTGCTGAAGTATTGAAAAGCAAGTCGGTAGATTCCGTAAAAAATAGTATGATCGAGACGATTGAGCAATTTGCCAAGAAGGCTCCCACCCAAGAAGAGGTCGATCGTATCAAAACAAAAGGCATCAAAAATATCGAACTATTATTAAACAATGCGCAACGCGTAGGTGTAGGTTTATCTGAATACATTGCACAAGGCGATTGGCGTTTATTGTTCCACACCCGGAATCAATTAGAGAAAGTAACGGTTGCTGATGTGCAACGCGTCGCAGCGAAATACTTCAAGGCGGCGAATCGTACTTCGGGTGTATTCTACCCAACGGAGAAACCAGATCGTGCGGAGATTCCAGAAGCAAAAGATCCAGAAGAAGTTTTAAAAGACTTTAAAGGAAAAGCAGCTGTGGCTGAAGGTGAGGCATTTGATCCATCACCAAGCAACATCGACGCACGTACGAAGATCGAAAAAATGGCAGGGATTTCGCTAGCCTTATTGCCGAAGAAAACACGTGGAAACTCTGTTTTTGCTCGTTTAACATTGCGTTTTGGTGACGAGAAAACCTTAATGGGAACAGCAACAGCGGCAGATTTGGCGGCAGATATGTTGACCAAAGGAACCGCAAAACATACGCGCCAACAATTCCAAGATGAATTGGATAAATTAAAAGCACGTGTTTCGATTTCAGGTGAGGCGCGTCAAGCGAATGTTTCGATTGAAACCACGCGCGAGAATTTGATTCCAGCGTTACAGTTAGTGGCTGAAGCATTA
>CANHKE010000138.1 GCA_947461155.1 Cytophagaceae bacterium
CCTTTGGACGCGAAAGACGAAGCAGGAACATGCATTTTGACAGGTAATCCGTCTACGAAGCGGGTGTTGTTTGCGAGAGCATATTAAAAAATAGACGTTGGACGCTGGACGTTAGACGTTGGACGTTAGACATCGGAAAATAATGTAGAGACGCGATACCTCGCGTCTAAATACAAAAAAGACGCGAAATCCGCGTCTTTTTAATGCTATTTAACCAAACGCTCCAACACCTCTAACACCCGATCAATCTCCTCTTTGGTGTTATTCTTGGAGAAAGAGAATCGGATGGCGGCACCCGTTGCGGTGGGATTCAAAGCCGAAAGCACATGCGAACCCACGGACGTTCCGCTAGAGCAGGCGCTTCCACCAGAGGCGGATATCTTTTCTATATCCAACTGAAACAACAACATATCTCCATCAGGAACACTCGGAAAACGAACATTCAAGACAGTATATAAACTATTATCCACTTCACCCGATCGACCATTGAATTGAATACCTGGAAAACGGGCTTCCAATCCTTCAATGAAATAGGATTTAATCGATTTGATGTGTACCATATGCGCATCCATGGACTCATATGCTAGGGTTAATGCTTTCGCTAAACCCACCATGCCATACACATTTTCCGTTCCGCCTCGTTGGTTTCGCTCCTGCGCACCTCCATGCATCAAAGGATGAAAACCTACACCAGCACGCGCATACAAGAATCCGATGCCTTTGGGGCCGTGGAACTTGTGAGCCGCACCTACCATAAAGTCAACGGGCAAGGCTTGCAAATCATGCGGAAAATGGCCCATCGTTTGGACCGTATCTGAATGAAAGAGCGCACCATATTTTTGACATAGTTCGCCTACTTTTTGCAAATCCAATAAATTACCAATTTCATTATTGCCATGCATTAAACTCACCAAAGCCTTCGGACTTTCAGCCAAAAGGGACTCCAAATGAGTCAAATCGATATCTCCTTGCGCATTTACGTGGACTAATTTCACTTCAACGACGCCTAATTTTCCCCAAGCCTCAGCCGTATGCAATACCGCGTGGTGCTCAAGCGGCGAAGTGATTAACGTCTTCACGCCACCATATAAAACGGCCGATTGAATCACCGTATTATCCGCCTCAGTTCCTCCCGACGTGAAAAATATTTCCGCTGGCGACGTATTCAATAAAGTCGCTACGGCTTTGCGGGCTTTTTCTACAATCACTTTGGCTTGTCGGCCATGCGAGTGAATCGACGAAGGATTCGCCGTAAACTGCTCAAATAATGGCTGCATCTCAGCCCAAACAGCAGGATCCACTGGGGTCGTTGCCGCATTATCGAGGTATATAGGTATTTTAGTTTGTTGTGTTGACATATGCGTATTAAAGTCCAGCGATCTCCTGGATCACCTGAATAATTTGTTGGGCTAAGGCATTCGCCTCCTGTTCCGTGGGCGCTTCCGAATAAATCCGGATAATCGGCTCCGTATTTGATTTACGTAAATGAACCCAGCGATCAGCGAAGTCAATTTTAACTCCGTCGATAGTATTGACGCGTTCTGCTTTATATTGTTCGGCAACGGTAGCTAAAATTAGGTCAACGTTCAGATTGGCCGAAAGCTCAATCTTATTTTTCGACATAATATACGCTGGATATTCAGCGCGCAACGCACTTACTTTTTTATTCTTCTGTGCCAAATGCGTCAAAAATAATCCGATGCCTACAAGCGCATCGCGGCCATAATGAGATTCAGGGAATATGACTCCCCCATTTCCTTCTCCGCCGATAATCGCATTTTCAGCTTTCATTTTAGCCACTACATTCACCTCACCCACCGCGGCGGCAAAATAATTTCCATGATGCTTTTGTGTCACATCTGCCAAAGCACGCGTAGACGAAAGATTCGAAACCGTATTTCCCTTTTCGATAGACAAAATATAATCCGCAATCGCAACTAACGTATATTCTTCACCGAATGGTGTTCCGTCTTCCGAAATAAAACACAGACGATCTACATCTGGGTCCACCACAATCCCTAAATCGTACTTACCTTCCTTCATTTTCGCAATCATCGCCGTCAAATTTTCCGGCAATGGTTCTGGATTATGGCCAAAATGCCCATTCGCCTCACCAAAAATAACGTCAACTTCCGTCACGCCTAATGCATGTAGGAGCTGTGGAACTACAATTCCGCCCGTCGAATTAACCGCATCCACAAGAACTTTGAATTTCTTAGCATGTATCGCAGCTGGATCGACCCAACGAAGTCCCAAGACATGGTCGATGTGTTGCTGCAAAAACGTATCATCTGAAATAATTTTCCCCAAGGCAGTTACTTCCGCGAAGGTGAAATCCAAATTTTCAGCAAGGTCTAGCATTGCTTTTCCATCCGCATCGGATATGAATTCACCCGCATCATTTAACAATTTGAGTGCGTTCCATTGCGCTGGATTGTGGCTTGCGGTGATGATAATCCCACCTGCCGATTGGGTCCAAGGCACCGCCAATTCTACCGTGGGTGTTGTCGATAAACCAATATCCAACACATCCCAACCAAGCCCAATGAGCGTATTGGCCACTAAAGAAGAAACCATGGATCCGGAAATCCGCGCATCACGACCGAGTACAATTTGGTTGGATGTAGGATTCGTACCTTTTAACCAAGCACCATAGGCCGCTGCAAAAGTGACGATATCAATAGGACTTAGGCCATCGCCGGGTTTTCCGCCAATCGTACCACGTATACCTGAAATAGATTTAATTAATGCCAAAACTGAAAGTGATAAAGGTAAAAAGAAGGCTAAAATTAATGAATTTCATGGAGAATATTATCAAGTTACTGGTTGGGAATTATCAGTTTTTACGCTTGAAAATACAATCCCACCTATACCTTTGGCAAACCTTGGAGGTTTGCCAAAGGTAAGGAGCGCGGTTTTTTTAATTGGCTGAAAAACTAATTTTGTGTAATTTGAGTCAACTAAACCTATAATCATGAATTCCAAGCGATTAGATGCCCTTTTGGCGCAAATCAGCCAGCTCCATTTTGCGGTCATCGGCGATTTTGCTTTGGATTTCTATTTTGACACCATCACAAACAGCGCGGAAATATCTGTTGAAACAGGCCAAGAAGTGCACATCTGTTCCACACCAAAAGCCTATTTAGGCGGAGCAGGTAATGTAGCTAAAAACCTAGCCCATTTAGGTGTACAAGTCGAAGCCTACGGATTAAAAGGCGACGACTTATTTGGCAGAGAAATGACCTTTCTTGCAAATAAGCTACGTATTTCAACGGAGCACCTACTCACCATAAAGGGAATAGATACGCCAACGTATTCGAAACCGATGCGCGCGGGGGAAGAACTGAATCGATTGGATTTCGGTACGCGAACGAGCCAATTTCAAGCGCATAGCCCCCAATTACTTGCCGCACTCAAATCACACATCAACACGTACGATTGGGTAATCATCAATGAACAATTTAGACTTCCTTTACTTAACCAGGAAATTCTGACTGAACTTCAAGAGTTTATTGGCGAAAACGCGATTGCCGACCTACGCAGTCTTGGAAATGTGGCCAAAAACACCTTGTTAAAAGTAAATGAGGCCGAATTAATCAAAATTATTGGTGATATAACGCAGTTGGAGGATCAAGTTAAAGCTTGGACAAGCCAACGAAACAAACCGGTGTTAGTCACGTTAGGCGAACGTGGAATGATCTATGCCAGCCCTACGGAATTTCATTGGGAAAAAGCGATTCCCGTGAATGGCCCCATCGATACCGTTGGCGCAGGCGACATGGTCGTTGCCGCATTTAGCGCAGCAAAAGCTGCAGGCGCCAGCAATCCAGAAGCCTGCGCATTTGCAAGCCTCGCCGTACATATTAGCATTCAGAAACTAGGGGAAACTGGCAGCGCCAGCCCTGCAGAAATCAAAAAATTACATCATGCAAGCGGAAATTAAAACCTATACCGAAAACGAATTGCTTCCTTTTTGGACCAAACGAACCATAGACAAAACCCATGGAGGGTTCATCACGCACTTTGATGAATTCGGAAATGATGCCGGAGATGATGAAAAATCATTAATCGCTCAAACGCGATCCGTGTTTACGTATGCGCAAGCGTACCGACATGGTTTTGGGGGACCCATCATGAAAGAAATGGCAGAACATGGGGTCAAATATTTACTCGAAAAAATGTGGGATGAGACACATGGCGGATTTTATTGGATGACGGATCGGGCTGGGAACCCCACCAACAAACAAAAAATAGGCTATGGACATAGTTTTGCCATTTATTCACTTAGCGAATATACCCTGGCCACAGGTGATCCGATCGGCCTGATATATGCCGAAAAGGTTTTTGACCTACTTCAAAAACATGCCGTCGACACCAATTACGGAGGGTATTGGGAATTTTTTGCCGAAGATTGGTCACTCATGGGACCAGGATCTCCCGGCGGTGATCGCAAAACACTGGATGTCCATATGCATCTCATGGAAGCTTTTACTACCTTATACGAAGCGAGTGGCAAAGAGTTACATCGCCGAAAACTAGCGGAGGTCATCGACATATTGATCCACAAAATCATGCATCCTGTGACAGGCACGGGCATCCCGCAGTTCTGGGCAAATTGGGAAGTCGCCCCACAAATCAAATTCGATATCGTCTGGGGCTGGGATCGCTTTGCTGATGGCGGCCAAAAAGCCTCATCCACAGATAACACCTCCTACGGACACAATGCCGAATTCGGCTGGCTCCTCATGCACGCCATCAAAATTGGCCAATTTGACCTCGAAAAATACCGCCCTAATCTAGAAAAAGCCTACTACCATGCGTTAAACCATGGCATCGACTGGGAGTTTGGCGGCGTGTTTGTGGAAGGTTCGCATACAGGTGAAGCGTCAGATCATGAAAAAGAATTTTGGCAACAAGCTGAAATGCTGATTGGAATGCTAGATGCGTA
>CANHKE010000139.1 GCA_947461155.1 Cytophagaceae bacterium
AAATGAGTAGCAAATGGTGGGGCCCACAAATTTGAAGCCCAACTTCTTCAATTCTTTACTCATGCGCCCTGATAATTCAGTGCTGGCTGGCAATGCCTTGTGTGTAGTGAAATGATTTTGAATGGGCTTATCGTTCACGAATGCCCATATAAATCGGTCAAAGCTACCAAATTTTTCCTGAATTCGAATAAATGCCTGTGCATTCGTCCGGACAGACCAGATTTTAAGTCGGTTTCTGATAATCTGGGGATTTTGTAATTGGCTACTTAGCAACTCATCAGACCAGTTGGCCAATGCCTGAAAATCAAAATTCGCAAAAGCCTCCCGAAATTGTTCCCGTTTGCGCAGGATCGTTATCCAAGATAATCCAGACTGAAAGCCTTCTAAAATCAACAGCTCAAACAAGGCCCTTTCATCATGCATAGGTTTTCCCCATTCCTCATCGTGATAGGCTTGATAAAGCGAGTCATTGCCCGGCCAAAGGCATCGGCTGATTGTTTCCATCTGGGTTGGTTTAGGCTGCAAAGAAGGTAATTAATTGGGAAATGGCAGAAACAAAACCTGATAATTTGGAATTAAAATCTACTTCTTGATAAAATTGGCTATGTTTGCAGCAGTTTAAGGTGTAGCAAATCATCCGTGGTTTGATGCTTAATAGGGAATTCAGTGAAAGGCTGAAACTGTCCCCGCAACTGTAAACTTTCTAAATGCTTTTCTCACACATGTCACTGGCTTAGGCTGGGAAGACAGAAAAGAATCGAAAGTGAGTCAGGAGACCTGCCTTGAATGATCCTTGACCCTGTTTTACGGTGGATGAGCTGGGGTCGAGCGTTCGATTACCTTTTTATTTTCACGCCCTTTGGGCAAAAACATGTTAAAAATTCTTTCCGCGCTAACCAGTATCGCGCTATTCCTCGTTGGGCATTTTTCGGCGCTAGGCCAACAAACACCCGAGGCTACTTTGGCTGAAGTACAGGTCATTGCGAGTAAATTTCCCGAAAAATTAGCGCAGACCGGCAAGGTCATTACGATGATCTCTCGCCAGCAAATTCAAGCTAGTTTAGGTAAAGGATTAGGCGAATTATTGCAAGAAACCGTGGGTATATCGGTCGTGGGATCGCGCAGCGCACCCGGAACAAATCAAGAAGTCTATGTTCGCGGTGCGAATACGGGCCAAGTGTTGTTGTTGATCGACGGATTTCCTGCCAATGACCCCTCGCACATTTCTTCAGTGATGGATTGGAATTTGATCAATTTGGTGAATTTGGAGCGGATTGAAATTATGAAAGGCGGGCAATCTACCTTATATGGATCCGATGCAATGGCGGCGGTCATTAATCTAGTGACGGATCGGTCGAGTAATACGATTACGCTGCAGGGCGGTGGGCTGGGGACCCACGCGGAATCGATCATGCTCCAAAACAATGCAGGCAGTTTTCGACTAGGCGTTTCAGCACAAAATACCAGCACTTCAGGTTTTTCTGCGGCTGCGAATCAGTCGGAAAAGGATGGCTTTAGCCAACAAAATTTGCGGATTCGGATAGGTAGTTCCGTTGGCAAACGGAACGATTGGGATCTGAGTTACCAAGGAGAAAGATACCGCGGAAATTTAGATGCAGGTCCATTTACGGATGATTTGGATTATTCGTCCAGCGCTAGAAATCATGCGTTTCGAGGTCAATGGCACACGCAATTCACAAACGGAGATTTGTTCTTGCGGGCATTTCATGACATAACCCGACGGAATTTCCGAAACGATTCCTTATACATTCCGGCTAATGCCTATTCAAACTACAGTGAATCCACCTATGAAGGCGTGAATCAAGGGGCGGAGGTTTATGCCAAATGGCATTTGCCATATGGATTGGTGGGTCTAATTGGTTCGGAAATGCGCCAACAAGCTACCACGCAAACCGACTTCTCCATCAGTGCATATGGCCGCTATGATTCCCCTGACATTCGGGCTAATTTGGCTAAAATCCAGCTTTGGGGAAATTACGTGACGCTTCAGAAACATACAGAAAAGCTCGGATTGGAAGCGGGGCTTCGCTGGAATAGTCATTCGTTATTTGGCCAATCAGTGACATATAACGTTAATCCATATTGGTTGATTGCCGCGCATGCGAAAGTATTTGCCAACTATTATACCAGTTTCAAAGCGCCTTCCTTATATCAATTGTATTCGCCTTATGGCAACCAAGCGCTTAAGCCGGAGTATGGGGAAACTTGGGAATTCGGGATCGATCAGTCGGCTGGCCGCTGGTCAGGGCGACTCGTAGCCTTTCAAAATAAAGTTCGTGACGGGATTGTGTTCCAGTCGATGGATGAGGAACCCTACGGTCGCTATGCGAATTTTGCGAAGCAACAAACGCGGGGCATTGAGGCTGAATTGCGTTTTGTTCATGCCAAATTTTCCGCATCTGGATCCTACACCTTTTTAGACGGTAATGTACAGAGTATCGTGGGGGCAGTGGATTCTACGTATTCCTCGTTGATTCGTCGGCCAAAACACCAAGTATCCCTACGTCTTTCGCAGCAAATAAATACGAAATTAACCCTAAGTCTATTCACTCAATATGTGGGCGTTCGGCGGGACTATTACTTTGATGATGCCACTTTTGCCACACGCGGAGTTGATTTAAAGGGCTATGTTTGGATGGAGATGCAGGCTTCGTATGCGATCACGAAGCGATTGAAAGCGCAGGTATTGGTGAAGAATGTATTGAACCAACAAATTGTTGAATTGGTCGGTTATTCGGGCCAGCCTATGAATTTACAAGCCAGTATAGTTTACCGTTTTTAAGGTTTGAAGCGTTCGTACACGTCTTTTCCAGTAACGGGGTCTTTGCCAAATAATTCAATGTAGTAGACACCGGGCATGAAATGGGTTTCATCCACGCTGACATATACGCGTTTAAGGATTTGCAATTTATTATTGATGGGGAAAAGTGCCATTGGATTTCCTTTGGCATCTAGTTTAACCACAAATTTTCGTTTGCGATAAGCGAGAAAATACCCTTCAAAGGTATTTGGATCAGATGCGATGGGATTAGTGTACAGTCCGTAGGCAAGCGTCCGCTGAATGGTACTTAATTCTTCCTTTTGGCCTTTTTCGTCATAGCGAATCCAATAGGTGTAAACGGGGTCTTTTGGATTCAGGGATTTGTTGGGCAATAAATTCGCGTCATAAATAACGGTATTCGCATTTGAACTCCGCTGGATATAAAATAGGCGATTGGCGGAAGGTGCTGGAATGGGGAAGCGCTGTGTTTGGGCATAGGTCATCCAAGGGACAATGCCGCAAAACACCACAAGCCATTTGAAACGTTTCATAGAAATAAATTGGGTCGCAAGTAACGATTTTTTTTGTTCTTGCTATATCCGTATAAGTCAAATTTAGGTGCAGAATAGATCTGTATCTTGGTTTATCGAATTATTTATCTATCTTTGCAACGGAAATTTAAGAAAGAAGAGGGGTTTTTAATCCCTCTTTTTGTTTTCAAGGTATTGATGGCAGATATAAAAACAAAGATTAACGCGTGGATTGAGGAGTACATCGGTGCAGGTCCCATTTTTTTGGTAGACCTACAGGTGACGACAGGGGCGAGGCGTTCATTGGTTACGGTGTTGGTTGATACTATGGAGGGGGTGACGATTGAGGAATGTGCCTTAATGAGTCGGAAGTTAGGCCATCATATTGAAGAGCAGGCTTGGATTGAAGAGGCTTACAATTTGGAGGTATCTTCGCCGGGTTTGGATTTTCCGTTGACACATGGCTGGCAGTTTGAGAAAAATGCGGGTCGTAAAGTCAAGGTTTGGTTAAAAGAAGGGGATCCGGTTGCGGGGGAATTGCAGGGGCATACGGCTGATGCGATTCAAGTTTTGACAGAGAAAACAGTAAAACACCGTGTTGTGGTGGCGAAGGAACCTACGTGGTTTTCGTTGCAGGCGGTGGATAAAATAAGAGTTCAAGTATCATTTCAATAAAAAAACGTAAGGATAGCAATGAATAGTGTTGAATTAATTTCGTCATTTTCAGATTTTGCTCGGGAAAAGAACATTGATAAGCCGACCATGATCGCGGTATTGGAAGAAGTATTTCGTACGATGATTCGTAAGAAATTCGGTTCTGATGAGAATTTCAATGTGATTATTAACCCCGAAAGCGGTGACTTAGAGATGTGGCGCACGCGCGAGATCGTCGACGATAACTCGGAGGATATCTGGGATTTTGATAAAATACCTTTGGCGGAAGCGAAGTTGATTGAGCCGGATTTTGAGATTGGTGAAGAGGTGGCTGAATTGATTAAGTTAGAAGACTTTGGTCGTCGTGTGGTTCAAACTGCGCGTCAGACGTTGATTCAGCGAATCAAAGACATCGAGAAAGAAGGTCTTTATGATAAGTATAAAGATTTAGTTGGCGAATTAGTTACGTCGGAAGTATATCAAATTTTGGGACGCGAATTGATTTTGTTGGACAATGAGGACAACGAATTGATTTTGCCAAAATCGGAGATGATTTCGAAGGATCGCTTTAAGAAGGGCGAAACGATTCGTGCGATTATTCACAAAGTTGAAATGGCGAACGGTACTCCACGTATTGTTTTGTCACGTGTTTCACCGGTGTTCTTGGAGCGCTTATTTGAGCAGGAGATTCCGGAAATTTACGATGGTACGATTTCGATTCGCAAGATTGTGCGTGAACCAGGTGAGCGTGCGAAAGTTGCGGTTGAGTCATTTGATGATCGCATTGATCCAGTAGGAGCTTGTGTGGGGATGAAGGGATCTCGTATTCACGGAATTGTGCGTGAATTGCAAAATGAAAATATTGATGTGATTAATTTCACGGATAATTTAGAATTATTGGTGGCGCGTACGTTGAGCCCAGCGAAGTTGAATTCGATGGCCATTGACAAAGAG
>CANHKE010000140.1 GCA_947461155.1 Cytophagaceae bacterium
GATCTCGACGCGTACCTATGATGACCGTTTAGAAACGCTGGGGAATATCCGCAAAGCGAAATTGTCGGTTTGTTCGGGAGGTATCATTGGCATGGGAGAAACGATTGCAGACCGAATTGGTATGTTGTTGACCTTAGCTAATTTACCGGAGCACCCAGGTTCTGTTCCAGTGAATAACTTAGTTCCGGTAGAAGGTACTCCATTTGAAAATCAGAAGACCGCATCAGTTTGGGAATTGGTTCGTGTGATTGCGACGGCGCGAATAATGATGCCCAAATCAGCGGTTCGTTTATCAGCAGGTCGTTTGGAGTTAAACTATGAAGGTCAAGCGTTTTGCTTTATGGCAGGTGCGAATTCCATCTTCTCAGGAGATGTATTATTGACTACCCCAAATCCGGATGCAAAATCAGATAAAGAATTATTCCAAATTCTAAGTATTAAGCCGAAGGAGGCTTTCAAGGACGAGAAGAAGTCTGGGATTGAATTCAATCAAATCCCGAGTGCACAGGGACTTGAGCATAGTCATTAAGGTGGAGGCGTTATTCCGAAAGGGGTAGCGCTTTTTTCATGCGGTAATGTTGGATCTCATCAAACAGCAAATACGATTTTTCAATAATCGAATATCCAAGGCTTTCATAGAACGGCACCGCATTTTCGCGTGCCTCCAAAACGATTTCTTGCCAGCCTTTTTCCGCAGCTAGCTTTTCCAAGTGACGCATAATCAGTTTCCCGATACCTTTGCCTTGTTGGCCCGTAGCCACCGCCACACACCTTACTTGACCTTGTTTGGGCGCAGATTCATGCATACGTGCCACGCCAAGCACTTTTTCATCCTCGTCTACTGCCATCGCATGAATCGCCGAAGCTTCGTCTTGTAAAACCTCTGATCCAAGTGGTTGATTCCAGGGCTCGCGTAGTACAGAGAATCTCAGTGCATAATATGCCTGCCAATGTTGCGCGGTTGTGGGAGTAATTAAATCCATAAACAATAAACGCTGCCGGGGTTTAAGAGCCGGCAGCGTTCGTAAAAATAGGTAAAAATTTGAAACGTGATTTACCGTTCAACAAATTATCAGATTACTTATTTAGCAAAATTCACGGCTCTCATTTCGCGGATAACCGTTACTTTGATTTGGCCAGGATATTGCATTTCTTTTTCAATTTTCTGTGAAATGTCGAACGATAGATTCGATGCTTTTTCATCTGTTACATGTTCTGCATCTACTAAAATCCGTAGTTCACGACCCGCTTGAATCGCATAGCATTTTTGAACTCCTTGGAAAGAAGTCGCTAATGCTTCCAAATCACGCAGACGCTTCATGTAGGATTCCATCATTTCCCGACGTGCCCCTGGGCGCGATCCTGAGATCGCATCGCAAACTTGGATAATCGGTGAAATCATTGAGGTCATTTCGCACTCATCGTGGTGGGCTCCAATGGCATTGCAAACTTCTGGATGCTCTTTGTATTTGAGCGCTAGTTCCATGCCCAGTAAAGCGTGAGGAAGTTCGGGTTCTTCATGCCAAACCTTACCGATATCGTGCAATAATCCAGCACGTTTCGCAAGCTTCGCATTTAAGCCTAATTCCGCTGCCATCGTTGCACAAAGCTTCGCAACCTCGCGTGAGTGTTGCAACAAGTTTTGTCCGTAAGATGAACGGAAACGCATCCGACCAATCATCTTGATTAATTCCGGATGTAATCCGTGAATTCCTAGGTCGATGACCGTCTTCTCACCGATCTCAATAATCTCGTCATCGATGTTCTTTTTGGTCTTATTGACCACTTCCTCGATACGCGCTGGGTGGATACGTCCATCTTGTACCAAACGGTGCAAGGAAAGGCGTGCAATCTCCCGACGAACCGGATCAAATCCTGAAATAATGATGGCTTCAGGGGTATCATCTACAATGAATTCAACGCCCGTTGCCGCTTCTAGCGCACGGATATTACGTCCTTCCCGGCCAATAATTTTACCTTTGATGTCATCTGACTCGATGTTGAATACAGATACGCAGTTTTCAATCGCGTTTTCAGCAGCGGTCCGTTGGATCGTTTCAATCACCACTTTCTTCGCCTCTTTCGTTGCCGTTAATTTAGCTTCTTCGATGGCTTGTTTCACGATTGAACTCGCTTTAGATTCCGCTTCCGCTTTCAATGCATCGATCAATTGCTGACGCGCTTCATCGGCAGAAAGATTGGCAATTTTCTCCAATTGGTTAATTTGATTCGCGAGCATCGCCTCTGCTTCCGCGCGGACTTTTTCTACCTCCTCAAATTTCTTGCGGTAATTTTCCTCTTTCGATTGAATGCTTTGTTTTTGCGATTGTAATTCTTGATCCGCAACGCGTTGTTGCTCCTGCTGCTGCGCTAACGTGCGCTCTTTCTCGCGTAGTTTTTGTTCGTTTTCGAGCAAGATTCCTTTCTTAGCTTGCGACTCTTCTTCGAATTCACCACGTAAGCGAAGGAAGTTTTCTTTCGCTTCCAGCATGCGGTCTTTTTTTAGATTTTCAGCTGCGAACGCGGCATTTTTTAAAATTTCATCCGCCTTGCTTTGCGCATCAGCTTCTAAATTTTTGTTCACTTTGGAAAAGAAAACTTTTCCGGCAAATAGCCCGCCTGCAAGTGATAACAAGGGGATAATAAGCGATAATATAGTCATAGAACGAATGTGTGTTTAAACAGTCGCGCTCAATGATCGAACCAGAAATAGTAGGGGTTTTATAAGGTAAATTCAGAAACTAGCTCAATTAACTGCTTGTTTTCCGAATGAACATTGTGATGCAATTCTTTGTGTTCCGAATCAAATTTTATACCACACATAGCTAAATCCAGCGCCACAAGGGCCATAACTTTATTGGGATCTGTGCTGTTTGTCTCTTTCTCGTAAAATTTAACTAAGCGGTTCACTAATACTGCCGCATTTCGCGCACACGATTCTTCCTGTTCACTTACCCGTAGAGAGACATTTTGTATCCCCAATAATAGGTTGCAAGGTAGTTTGTTACTCATGGTTTGCGTAATTGCTCAATACAATGATCTATAATTACTATATAACTATCTAACTTTTTCTTCAGTTCAGCTTTTGAGGCCTCTGTGTTGTCTGTACTAACTACAAGTTTACCAATTTTATCTGATTTTTTAAAGCTTTTCTCATATTCTTTTGCTTTCGCAGTTAATGCCGCTAAAAGCCTCGTTTTCTCCGCTAGCTCCTCTTTCGCTAAATTTAAGTCTTGCTTCAATTGCTTAATCGTTCCCTCCGTTTCGTTCAGGCGCGCAAGCATTTGGCCGATTTTCAGCTTTAAGGTTAAGTATTGCGTTCGTAGTTCCTGCTTCATATTACAACTTCAATTGGGGTTTGCCTGATTTCCACTGAAATTCATACAGCGCAATAAATACAATAACAATGACAAGGCCCATATTTGCTGTAATTAGCGGAATGGATAACCAATGAATTCCCCCTAAATAAATGCAGATTCCTCCTAATAACAAATATCCGATGTCACTTTTCCACCGATATGGTGCCGGAGCGTATTTTTGTCCACCGATAAAACTTAATACGGTCATCACCATACTCGAAACCAAAAACGAATAGGCGCACGCCATATACCCGTAAACCGGAATAAATAGGATATTTCCAATCAATGTCACACCCAATCCAATCAGGGTAATAATTGTTCCCACATAGGTCTTATTCGTCTGCTTGAACCAGACCGATTGCGTATAATACACGCCTAAAAATAAGTTGGCCAACAACAACACAGGGACGATGTCGATGCCCTCCCAGTAAATCGCCTGACGTAAAAATAACGTTTTGATCCAAAATAAATTAACTGAAACGCCTACCCACAATAAGGTACAAACGATCACAAACCAATGCGTCACTAAGGCCAAATTGGCTTGGCTATTTCCCTCGGATTTTTTCCCTAAAAAGAATGGTTCCGCCGAATACTTAAACGCCTGAATAGCCAAACTCATAAAGACCGAGAGTTTATAGCAATTGCCATAAATACCAAGTGCATCCTGAGCGGTTTTGCCAGTGTAAAAACCCGCAGGTAAAAATTCTTCCAACAACAAACGATCGAACATTAAGTTGAACATCGCCGCTAAACTCATGAACATGATCGGGTATGCATATACCCAAAGACCTTTAAATTCCACCCAATCCCAGCGCCAGCGGTAGGCTTTGAATTCGTCTTTTAACCAATAAAACAACGTCGCATTGGCGATTAAATTAGCGAGAAAGATGTAGCCTGCTCCCACGCTTGGATCATAAAGTGCTTTGACGAATGACGGTAGCGATTGCCCCATATCTCCTGCATGAATTGGTTTTAACACCAGTAGAAAAAATAGGTTTAAACCTACATTGACCAGAATAGAAACAATCTTCGCGGTAACGAATTTTTTGATTTTTTGCTCGAGGCGTAATTTGGCAAAAGGGATCGCCGTAATCGCATCTATCGCTAAAATAAGCGCTAGCCAATAAAGGAATTGGCCTTTCCCAGGGTATCCCAAAGATTGCATGATGGGTTCAGCGAAGACATATAATCCAAGTGTGAATACTCCCGAAGTTGCAATAATTGCCGTTAAAATGAGTTGGTAATATTTCTCCGGAGCCTCCTTCGCAAAACGAAAATAAGCCGTTTCCATGCCATAGGTATACACAATATTGGCAATCGCCATGTAACCATAAAGCTTCACATTGATTCCTAATTCCGCAGGCAAAAAGGCCCATGTGTGCACAAAAACAAGCAGGAAATTTAATGAACGTCCGAGAATCGTACTGAAACCATAAGAAAGCGTTTCCCCAGCAAGTTTTTTGAGTATGGACATAAAGCTAATTTCACCAAAGATCCAAAGTTACGTATTTCTTTACGTTTTTTGATATCCGATCGTTTGGTAGA
>CANHKE010000141.1 GCA_947461155.1 Cytophagaceae bacterium
ATTTGATGCTCTTGATGATGAAAATGGGTATAACTATGTGTTTGCCCAAAGTGCGGATAACGTCGATCAATTATTAGATCCCAAATTTGCTTGGTGGAATAATAACGTGAAGGTTCTCAGCAAAGCAGAACAGGATGAATTAGCGCTCCTGACAACGTCATTTAAAGTGACCAAAGATGAAATAAATGTTTTCGTCAACGAAGATGATTTACCAGGAGCGGGCGAATATGTCCAATTTAATTTTGGTCGGCCAGCGAATGCTACTGGTTTTATTTCAGAAAATAAAACACTTTGGAAGCCATTCTTTAAAGCCAACATGGCTAAGTTAAACATGGGCGGATGGGGAATTGCGAGACGATTAACCTCTGGCACTAGTTTAGGAACCAACAACATTATGACTTGGGATGTATTTAAGTCGATGAACGATTTAATGAAATACAGAATCGGCTTCCCAATACCTAAAGAAATGTTGGACAAGTCTAAAATGGCGCAATATGATCCAAATGGATTTACGCACCAACAAATTCATAAAGTCTTAGCCTATACAACGGCGCTGGCAAAATAATCTCAAAGGCCCCTGGAAACAGGGGCCTTTTTTATACCCTTACAGGCAAAAAATTAGCCAGCGACCATGTTAGTCAGCGCAACCTAATGATTCCGTTGTAGCGCCCACTTAGTGAAAAATTGTCGGATCCGGGCAGTTTTGGGCATAAAAGTCAACATCTCGCTGGGAACAAACACCCGGATAATCTCCCTCAAAGCCCTGCATATCGCGAATCAATTGGAAATGTAGATGTGGCGGCCAAGCGCCATTTTCATCAGGTTTTCCCAAATGGCAAAGCTTTTGACCTGCCGTTATTTGCATGCCCACTTCCAGCCGATCCAAATCTGTTGTGGCCAAGTGTCCGTACAAACTATAGATTTTTTCTGCAGGGTGGTATAAAATGATCGTTGGCCCATAATTGCCTGATCCTGTATTGATTTGAAAGCTATGCACTTCCCCGGCGAATGGAGCAAAAACCGGAGTTCCCGCCTCCGTCCAAAAATCTATCCCCAGGTGAATATTTCTAAAATCTGCGGAAGCAGTCGCAAAGTTCTCGTGGGATTCGTAGATGACCCGACGCTCCAAATATCCTCCATAGCCAATCTTTCCACCCAAATGATCCGTAATGTAATCGCAGAAAGCTGTGGTATTCCCGTAAATGGAGGAATTCAATGCTGCATTCGTTGCGCTTAGATTTAGCTCAATACTCGAATCGGCAGTTAATGGAACGGAAAACAGGCGATGAATCATGCGTATTATTTTGCCTTTCCTGCCACTAAAAATTTATTCACATCTAACCAATGCACAAACGCATCAAACCATTTATTACTCGTTCGATTCGGATTGCCTAAGCCAAAGCCGTGGCCACCGTTTTGGTATAAGTGAAACTCAACCGGCCGGCCAGCTTTGAACCAGGATTCGATGACCCCGAATTGTGAATTAAATAAGAAATCATCTGAGGCGATGGCATTAAACATGGGTGGTGCGTTTGCAGGTACTTTTAACGGGCCCATTCCACCATAGATTGGCCCAATAAACGCCAATTTCATCGTTTTTGAATTCAGCGTCGCGTGCATCGTCAGTCCTGCTCCCGCCGAAAACCCAATCATGCCAATGCGTTGCGTATCGACCCCCCAAGCGGCGGCATTTTTAATGATCATGGCATAGGCTGCTTCTGCATCTGTCAACTGATTCGACAGATCCATTTGTGCCATTGGATTTGTATTTTTCGTCGTGCTATCCGCCTTTTGTGGTGCGGGGCGTGGCCGGTTCATCCAAGCTGTAAAATCGTCTAATTTTTCGGGCGTTGGGAACAAGCGGTATTTGAGAACGAAGGCTGTAATTCCTTTTTTGGCCAGCGCCTCAGCCACTTCCCATCCCTCATTGCCCATCGAAAGCCAGCGGTAACCCCCACCTGGAGCGACAATGACAGCGGCCCCATTTGCTTTGCCTTTTTCTGGAAAAAATGGGGTCAATGTGGCCGTTGAAATATTGCGTGCCATCGGATCTCCCCATTGGCGAAACCAAGACTCTGGCGCAGGCTGGTCTTTCACCGAACCGGTATGTAATGGAATGGCATTAGGCTCTTTAGGTGCCTCAAGTGGATAGATTGTTCCATCTTGAGCGGTGGCATTAAATGCGACGAGTGTTATAAGGGCAAATAATACTCTTTTCATAGGTTTCAAAGGTTTAGATGAACAAGATAAAAAATCTGACGTATGGTTTTGTAAGGGTTTATCATTTAATTTGACTTAGTAAACGGGAGATACATGATGGACCTAGGAATCGTAGTTAAATGGAGCTTTGTTATTAGCTTCGTTTTTGAGCTTTTGGGCGCATTTATGAAGATTTTGCATGTACCAGGCGCCAATGTCTTGTTAATCACCGGGATGGTTGCCAATGTCGTTTTTGTGGTTGCTGCTCTATCTGAAGTGTGGGGATCACGTAGCATTCATACCAACGAAAAAGTCATGTGGACCATTGCCTTTATTTTTATGGGATTCTTAGGCGCCTTAGCCGGGATTTTTTATGTGCTGATGGGCAGAAAACGCGTTGTTTAATTCAGATGAAACAATTCTTTAAAAAGTATCGAAACGAAGTTATCGTAGGTGTTTTAGTTTATTTTTGCTTGATTTTTAGAGATGTAATCAAGTCTATTTTTTAATCGACCTTTCATGAAAAATGTAGCCTTTATTCTTAGCCTTTTTTTGTTTGCATTTTCTGTGAAAGCCCAGGAAGATGTCAGCATTAGTTTCTCCAATGACACCAAAGAGGTATATCATCTCTCATTGATTATGTATACTCCCGATGGGAAAATTCAAACCCGAGTAAGCAACTTAAATCCGGCTGAAATCAAAGCCTATTCCTTGCCTGTTAATACCGAAATTTTTATGGCAGATGCCAAACAAGAGGCTTTTGCCATGCAGGGAAATGACATTAAATCCACACGCGCCAAACCCTTTCTGGTGCTGCAGCCTTCGGATACTAAAATCATAATTAAGTTAAGTTCAATTCCGAACAGCCAAATGTCGCCTAGATGACGCACCGCTGTCAATAATTAGAAAAAAGTAACAATCATATTTGCAAATGGAATTTGGTGCCAGATTAAAAGAGATTAGAACAAGTCTGAATTATTCGCAAAAAGAACTTGCCGAACAGACGGGCTTAACGCTCCGAACAATTCAGCGAATTGAGAACAACGAAGTAAAACCGAGTCTTCATTCATTGAAGGTGATTGGGGAGGCGTTGAAAACAGACTTGTCCGAATTCGAAAAAACGACTGACACGAAACCCTACGAATTTAATTTCACCATTAAAATCACAGATATGAATCAATTGATCAATGACCTAAAAACGCTCGTAAAAAACAATTGGAAGATCATCCTTTGGGTCATTTTAATTACTTTTTTAATTTCAAATTACGAACAGATCAAGGCCGGGTTTATCGATGGCTGGAATAACAAGTAACGTCATTGAAATGAAAACCAAATTTAACCGATATATCTACGTCGCATTAGTCGTCCTCGGGATCATTTACCTAATTGAAAAATCAACAGGTCAAGCCTTAATTTACCTAGGTATCGCCCTCGCATTCGACCCGTTTAGTCCCGAGCAAACGTGGACCGACCGACCGAGTTGGCAGAAAGCAACCCTTCTTATTCAGTTAGCCATCGTATTCGGATTAGTGTTTATTGAAATTTTCAATGCACGATTCTGAGCATGAATGACTTTTATAAACAGCCGAAGGCACTCGTTTGGATTGAATCAATTTTGTTTCTTTTGGCGGGAATTTTATTGGCCATTTTAATCATTGAGCAAGGCGATTCTCATCCACTTTTCTATGCGGCATTTATCTTCTATGTGCCCATAAGCCAATTTCTATATACGCCCTTGTTCACACTCACAGGGGGCTACACCTATTATTCGCCGATGCTTTTGGGCTACATGGCGAACGAGAAGCAAATAGACCTACATAGTGGAACGAGTTTCGACTATTTATTTGTCCTGCGCCACATAAAACCCGGGATTGATTTGAGAAATACGACGCTCATGTACCAGGTGGAAGGACTGTTAAACCTCATCACCAAGATTGAAAACAAACAGATTTCCGAGTCGGTGACAATTGTGGGAACCTCCTACTTTTTCAATGACAGGACATTGGCCAAATTAGGCTTCCAAATCGAAAAAGCATCGCTTTTTTATCAACTGAATTTATTCATAAACTTCATCGATTTGTGGTGGATGTATTCCCTTGCCAAAGGTAAAATTTCCTTACCGGCATTGTGGAATGCCAAAAAAGCACGTATTCAAGGGGCCCAACTATGTGCGCAAAAAGTAATATTGGAAGGTCTATATCAGCATTTAATATCAAAAATTAATTAACTCGTATTTGCTCTACCTTGATTAGCGCTTATTGTTTCTACTCCATTTTAGCGTTATATTGTGGTCGATAACAGCTCAACTAATCATGAAAATTTTGATGTACGCCCTATTTCTTTCGCTTGCAGGCATAAGCGGATTGTTTTACACAAATCCCGAAAAACCAAACAAGCTGGCGAGCGCTACGGAAAATAAGGCCTCCATCAAAAACTGGCAAGCTTCTCCGGATGGTGTCAAGTATCAATTATGGGAAGCCTCACGAACTGGCAAAAAGGTACACGCCAGTGCGATAAAAATTAATCGGGCGATTCGTGGAAATGCCTCAATTACGGGAGTAGTTACTTCGCTTAGTTTGCCGGAAGGTTCACGCGTCGGATATGGATTCATGGTTAAGATTGATGGTGCTGAATATATGCTCGCTTTTGGCGATGAGGCCAA
>CANHKE010000142.1 GCA_947461155.1 Cytophagaceae bacterium
ATTTTAGCCAGTCGGATTAAAGATCCACAGGAATTGATGATCGGTGCGCTGAAGGTTTTACAAGTACCTACGCCAGATTGGAACAATGTATACGAGTTGGCCAGAATGCTGCAAATGCAATTGTTCCAGCCGCCCAATGTGGCGGGTTGGCCCGGTCAGCGTGAGTGGATAAGCTCCACAACGTATTCACACCGTGGCGGATTTACTGATTCGTTGTTATCCGGAAAGCGCTACAATGGGGTGAGCGTCACAGGAAAAGTGGCTACGCTGACGTATGCCCGCAGTTTCGCGACGAGTGAAAAGGCAGTTGAGTTTGTCAACCAACTCATAGATTTATTTATATTATTTCCGATTTCAAGCGCCAAAAGGACATTTTTGTTGGAGACCATGTTAGAGGGTACCATTGCGGCGAATTGGTCCACGAGCACCGCGCAAGCTGATGTTCGTGTGGCTCGGTTACTAAAAGCATTAATGCGCATGCCTGAATTTCAATTGAACTAAGGATGAAAAAGAAGATTAGTCGGCAGTCGTTTTTACAATCCATGGCCATTTTATCTGGCGGGGTTTCGTTTGGTATCGGTTCGATGCCTGGAAAAGCATTTGCGCAAATTCCTTCTGCGTTGGCCGGACAAGCTGAGCCTGGCCGGATTTTGGTGATTATTCAATTGGGTGGTGGAAATGATGGCTTGAATACGGTTATTCCGGGGGAGGATAGTTTGTATTATTCGGCGCGACCGAATATTGCGATTCCCAAAGCGGATGCACTGAAATTAGATCAAGATATGTATTTGCACCCATCGATGGTGGGGGTGAAAAAATTATACGATGCCGGACAAGTTGCTGTTGTGCAAAATGTCGGTTATCCGAATCCGAATCGATCTCATTTTCGGGCGACGGATATTTGGAATACGGGATCCGCTGCTAATGTGGTTTTGGAAGAAGGTTGGGCGGGTCGTTACTTAATGACGCAATATCCGAACTTCCCAATAGAGATGCCTAAGCATCCGATGGCGGTGCAATTGGGATCCGTGGAATCACTTGCATTTCAGACGGACGTTGGCCGTTTTGGTACTGTTTTTGAGGATCCAAACCTCTTTTTTCAATTAGTGAGTGGGTCGACTTCGGATTCGGATTTGCCACCAAACACGCAAGCGGGAGACGAGTTGGGATTTTTGAAACAGGTAGCGACGACCTCCATTCAATACGCAAATGTAATCCAAACGGGTGCCACCAAGGGTAAAAATACGTTGACCTATCCAACGACGAGTTTGGGAAGGCAGCTGGGCATTGTATCTAAGTTGATTTCGGGCGGGATGGAAACCCCTATTTATTTGGTGAATATTGGTGGATTTGATACGCATGCGAATCAATTAACGCAACATGCGAATTTATGGAAAACGATTTCGGAGGCGGTGACTACATTTCAAACGGATTTAACGAATCAAAATTTGGCGGACCGCGTGAGTGTGATGACCTTTTCGGAATTTGGCCGGCGGGTCAATCAAAATGGGACACAGGGTACGGATCACGGTACGGCTGCCCCGATGTTTGTGATTGGGAAAACGGTACGCGGGGGAATGGTGGGAGCGAATCCGGATTTGAAATTGGTGGATTCGAATGGAGATTTAAAGTTTAAGTACGATTACCGTCAGGTATATAGTACGGTATTGCGGGATCATTTGGGCTTGGACAATGTGCGAACTGCTGATTTGTTTCAGGGGAATTTTGAACGTTTACCGCTGTATGTGAATTCGATTGAGGTGTTGCCTGAGCAAACCAACTTAGAATTACTGAATCCATGGCCGAATCCGATTCGTCAAAGCGCCTTGATTCAATATGGTGTTTTTGTAGAGTCTCATATTTTATTGGCCGTTTACGATATGCAAGGTCGTTTGATGCAGACCTTGTTTGAAGGCAAGCGCGCTGTGGGTGCTTATTCGGTGTCGTTGGACGGTGGCAGATTTGCTTCGGGACATTATATCTTAAGTTTACATGACCAAAAAGGCGAGCGATTAACGCGCAGTATCCAGATTCAGAACGATTAATTTTTTCCGGCCAAGCAATAATTGTTACCTTTGACGATTGAAACTGGGGCAACAAATCTGCAATCCGGTCGTTCTACATCAAATTTTATATGATGCGTTTAATTGTATTGGCATGTTGTTTGTTCATTGGACTTCCGAGTTTGGCTCAAAATCCGTTCTGGTTTTTAGGTCAGCGGGATGGTCGGTTTGCGGATAAATTTGATGCACATTCTTCGATTTCGATTGGTGCTGGTTCGTCAAATTACATTGGGGATTTAGCTCCCTTGGGCGGTTTGGGACAGGTCGGGATTCAGTCCATGCGCTGGAACCTCGGCGCAAATTTTACACGTCATTTTTCGAAAAATTTCAGTGCTCGATTTGGATTGTCGTACGTGCGCATTGCGGGGGATGATAATTATTTTGATCAATCCGGGGATTTTGCGGGTAGTTATTACCGGAATTTGCATGTTCAAAATGACCTGAAGGAATTAACTGTTTTGGGTGTTTTTGAGCTGATGGGGAATCGGGAATTCATCCGTAAAAGACCGCTAATTTCCCCGTATTTAATGGCGGGTATCGCGGCATTTTCACATGATCCGCAAGCGCGAAAAGATGCTTATTTGTCCAATGGGTCGTTGGTTAAAGGAGATTGGATTAGTTTACATGGTCAAAATACGCCATCTGAGGGTATTTCATATAGCTTAGTAGGCCTTGCCATTCCCGTAGGCCTTGGGGTTCGTTATCGTTTGTCGGATGATTTTGATGTGGCGGTAGAGTTATTGCACCGCGTGTCGTTTACGGATTATTTGGATGATGTGTCTGATAATCGGAATGGTATTCCTTCAGCGACTAGTTTTTATACCAATCGTTCTACTTTGAAAGTAGCACCTAATACCTTGGCGGTTCGTAATACGAGCAATCCCAATATTGCCCCTGAATATTCATGGGGAATCGATCAGTATTTTACGACTCAAATTCAATTGGTCTATCACATTCCTAAAAAATAGTTTTTGAAACGATTGCTGCTTTTTGTGGGCTTGATTAGTTGTTGTGCAGGTACGGATTTGCGCGCGCAACGTTGGGCGTTGTCGGCAACAACGGGAATGAATTTGTACAAAGGGGACTTGAGCGATTGGAAGCTAGTGCCTTCCCTTAATCAATTGAAGGTTATTTCAACCGCTGTAAAGTTCAATGTACGTTACCAGCGGACGCAGGCTTTTGCGTATCGGGCGCAGATGAGTCTGGGTCGGATTAGTGGCGCAGGCTTTAATAATCCGGGTCCCAATCCGGCGTTCAATTCGGCATTTTTCACGTCGCCATTGATTGAGCTGTCGGGTATCGTCGATTATAATTTTTTGGATTATCAAACGGATAAGCGCATTAAGAATTGGTCGCCCTATTTATATGGCGGGTTAACGTACATGTTTGCAAGTCCGCGAGGGGGCATTTCATTACCCACACAGCCATTTTTCACGTGGGCGATTCCATTTGGGGTAGGTGTCAAATACCAATTGACGCCTCGTTTGGGATTGCAATGGGAGTTTGGGACGAGTAAAGCGATGACGGATGTATTGGATAATTCGCCGTCGGACCGAGGCAATTTGAGTCATTTTACGTTGCGGCAAACGGATCAAGTTTTACAGAGTTCAATAACCTTGACTTATGTGATTAAATCGGTTTTTTGTCCTCGGGAATAATCCCTACCTTTGCCACCTATGTGTAAGTTTAGTTAGTTGTGAATCAGAATTTAAAAGAATCAATCGACCTGGGCAATCTGCCGGCGCACATTGCCGTTATTATGGACGGGAATGGTCGGTGGGCCAAACAGCAGGGATTTACGGATCGTATTTTTGGTCACCGCAATGCGTTGACAGCTGTGCGTGAGACGATTGAGGGTTGTGGGGAATTGGGTGTAGGTTTTTTAACGCTTTATGCTTTTTCTACGGAGAATTGGAATCGTCCGCAGGCGGAGGTAAAAGCCTTGATGAGTTTATTGATCAGTACGATTCACGATGAATTACCGACTATGATGAAGAATCAGGTTCGCTTACAAGCGATTGGTGATTTGGCAAATTTACCAGGTAATTCGCAAAAAGTCTTGCAAGAGGCGATTGCGCAAACGGCTGAAAATAAAGGGCTTACCTTGGTTTTGGCCTTGTCTTATTCAGGTAAGTGGGATTTGGTTCAAGCGACCAAACGCGTATCGGAAAAAGTATCTTTGGGTGAACTAAATGCGTCAGATGTGACTGCGGAGCTTATTGATCAGCATTTGTCCACGGCGGGCATGCCGGATCCGGATCTGATGATTCGGACGGGTGGGGATCATCGAATCAGTAATTTTATGTTGTGGCAATTAGCCTATGCGGAGTTATATATTTTTGAAGAGTTATTTTGGCCTGATTTTAGAAAAGTGAATTTGCATCAGGCGATTTTAGATTTCCAAATGCGGGAACGCCGCTTTGGGAAAACGAGTGAACAAGTTAAACGCGAGGGTTAAGCCTATCCATGAAAAATATCTATTGCATGTATTTTAAAAAAGAATCAAAAAGTATCAAAATAGTCCAGTTGTTTCTTCTGGGCGTGATTCTTTTTACAAGTCAGTTCAGTAATGCGCAAGTACTTGGGGGGCGATTATTTCCGTCTGCCACGCAATCAAGTCCTACTTTTTCCTATGCGGATCCTCAGGAATATGAGATTGCCGGTATTGCGGTCACGGGTTCTCAGTTTTATGATGGAAACTCGATGATTAATATCTCTGGTTTACAGGTAGGGGATAAAATCAAAGTTCCAGGTGATGCGATTGCTACGGCCATTCGTAAGATTATGGA
>CANHKE010000143.1 GCA_947461155.1 Cytophagaceae bacterium
CGTGCTTTCCAAGCGATCTTGCCTTTGCGTGGTAAGATTTTGAACGTAGAGAAAGCCCAAGAATACCGCATCTACGAAAACGAAGAGATTAAAAATATGATCACCGCTTTAGGCGTTTCCTTTGGAAAAGATGGAGACGAGCGCGCGTTGAACATGGATAAATTGCGTTACCACAAAGTAATCATTATGACCGATGCGGACGTGGACGGTAGTCACATTCGTACGCTTATTTTGACATTCTTCTTCCGTTACATGCGGGAGTTAGTGGATCGTGGATGTATTTACATCGCTCAGCCACCATTGTACCAAGTGAAGAAAGGTCAGCAGGTTCGCTATGTGTGGACGGAAGACCAGCGGACCTTGGCGATTCAAGAATTAGCCGGTGGAGGAAAAGAAGATAACGTTGGCGTACAGCGATATAAGGGTCTTGGCGAGATGAACGCGGAACAATTGTGGGAAACGACGATGAATCCGGAATCTCGTACCTTGAAGCAAGTGACGGTTGAATCGGCTATTGAAGCTGATTTATTATTCTCGATGTTGATGGGTGACGAAGTGGCACCACGTCGTGATTTCATTGAGAAAAATGCCAAATACGCGAAAGTAGACGTTTAGTCCGATGGAGTTTGATTTCAAATCCTATCATTTGCGTGGCATTCACGCGGCTACTGAAGAGGAAAAACGATCGATTAATCAAGAATTAAAAGATCTTTATGATTCCTTAACAGTGGAGGAAAAACGAATATTTAATTTGGAGCTTCAGAAATTCTTGGCCACTGAAATGGGCCGATTGGGTTCTGATTATGAAGCGATCAAAAACCAAATTCCCCAAGCGTAATCATGAGTGATTCAAAATTAGATAAAATCATACAAGCGTCAGAAGATTCCTCATCCGGGAATCTTTTGTCGTTCCTGAAGCCTAAAAACTGGAAGGTTAATTTGGTGGCTCCGCGCGATGCGGTACGCAAACTGGAAAAGGCGGCTCAAAAGGCCCAGGACACGATTTCGAAGTCTCGCTACATTTCGCGTGACATGTCGTGGTTGAAATTTGATGAGCGGGTTTTGGATCAAGCGCGCGATTCGTCCAAAAGTTTATTCGATCGCTTGAAGTTTTTGGCGATTACGGCATCTAATCTAGATGAGTTCTTTACCATTCGGATGGGTTCCTTATACAATTACATTGATTTTGGTAAGGAACGTACCGATTATTGCGGATTGCGTGAAACGCCTTTCAAGCAAGCATTGATATCCACCGCGCAGGAATTTAGCGCGGAAAAACACCGCTTGTTTATCGAGGAAATTTTGCCGCTTTTCCCTGAAAATGGCTTGTCTTTGGCATCCTTGGAAGATTTAACAGAAGAAGAGATTTCGGATGTGGAGGCGTATTTCAATCGGACCATCTATCCGATGTTGACGCCCATGGTCTTCGATCATACCCATACATTCCCAAGTTTATTGGCCAAAACCTTGATTTTTGGTGTGGTTACGGTAGGTTTCGCGGACAAGAAAAACGCGAAAGGCAAGGCTGAAAAAGATCGTAAAATTTCATTTGTTCAGATTCCATTAAACTTAACACGGTTCTATGTGATTGAACGGGATGATAAAGTCCTTTTCTTATCCATTGAAAAGATCATTCAACATTACTTGCAGGTCTTATACCGCAATGTGGAGATTGAGTCGACAAGCTTATTCCGGATTACCCGAAATGGTGATTTTGATGTTGTTGAACACGAAGACGCAGAAACTGATTTTGTGGATGAGATTAAAAAGAAGATTAAAGATCGCCGACTAGGTCGTGTGACTCGAGTGGAGGTTGAAGAGCAGCATTCCGATTTTCTTTTGGGTGAGATGCTTAACCGCTGGAATTTAGATAAGTCTGACATCTTTATTAAAAAATCTATCTTGGATTTTACCGCATTTTGGCAAATATTAAAATACCCCGATTTCAAGTCGAAATTAGCGGCTAACCCAGCAGTCGTTCCTCCTCTTGGATTGAAGTCGGTGCAAATAAACGATATCTTCGAAACGATGAAGCGCGGCGATATTTTGCTGCATCATCCGTATAACAATTTTGAACCAGTTATTCAGTTGCTGGAACAAGCTGCGGATGATCCGCATGTATTGGCGATCAAAATTACCTTATACCGCATTTCAAAAAATTCGCGCATCGCGAGCGCCTTATTGCGCGCGGCTGAACAAGGCAAACACGTTTCGGTTCTCTTTGAAGTGAAGGCGCGTTTTGATGAAGAAAATAACATTCGGGAGGCTACGCGTTTGCAAAAAGCTGGTTGCTTTGTGATTTATGGTATTCCAGGTTTAAAAACGCATACCAAATTATTGCAGGTCATTCGCAATGAAGGTAAGCACGTGATGAGCTATGCGCATTTATCGTCTGGGAATTACAATGAGGATACGGCGAAGTTGTACACCGACTTAGGTTTATTGACCACAGACTCGCGCATTACGCAAGATATTTCGGAGTTTTTCAATGTAATTACGGGGCATTCGATGCCTACACATTATGAGCATTTGATTACGGCGCCTCGGGATATGCGGAATCGCTTGATTGAAATGATTCAGCAGGAAATCGATAATCATGCAGAAGGATTACCCGCAGGAATTTGCTGGAAAATAAATTCATTGCAGGATTTAGATACGATTGATGCCTTGTATAAAGCCTCAAAAGCTGGTGTTCCCGTGCTATTAATCATCCGTGGAATTTGCTGCATTCGCCCTCAGCGGGCTGGTTTATCGGAAAATATTTACATCAAATCCATCGTAGGTAATTACCTCGAACATACCCGTTTGTATTATTTTCACCGTGCAGGCGAACCGAACGTATACGGTGGTTCGGCAGACGTGATGGTGCGAAGCTTTGACCGTCGAATTGAGTCATTATTTGAATTAGTGAACCCGCGGGCCAAAAATATGGCCATCACAATTTTAGATTGGAACTTGCGCGATACAGTTAACTCCTATGAAATGCAGGAAGATGGCACTTATTGGAAAGTCGCAAGCGAAGAGCCGTTTAATATTCACAAGGAGTTTTATACGATCAATGAGGAAGATTTGATTGAAGCGATTACATTTGCAAATTACACCAACAACCTTACAATAAAATAAATGGAAAGATTTACAGGTCTATTAGGTATCGTTCTGATTTTGGGCGTTTCTTTTTTAATGTCCAATAACCGGAAAGCAATTAATTACCGTACCGTGGGAGTTGGTTTATTATTACAAGTAGCCCTGGCAGTCTTTATTTTAAAAACAGCAACAGGTCAAGCGACTTTTCAATGGTTGGGTGATTCGATTAATACGTTGTTGGGGCAGGCCGACAAAGGCGCTCAATTTGTCTTTGGATCGTTAGTGGACCGTAAATTAATGTCCCAAGCTTTCGGTGCGGGCAACGATTATATCTTCTTTTTCAAAGTTGTGCCGACCATCATTTTTGTGGCGGTTTTGGTGAATATGTTTTATCATTTGGGTGTCTTGCAACGTGTTGTTTCGACCATGGGTAAAGGCGTACACTGGTTGATGGGCGTAAGCGGCGCAGAGGCCTTGTCTAATGTGGCATCTACTTTTGTAGGCCAAGTGGAAGCGCAAATCATGATCAAACCTTATTTGAAAAACATGACCAATTCAGAGCTCATGGCCTCGATGACGGGATCATTTGCTTGTATTGCGGGTGGTGTTATGGCGGTTTATATTTCGTTAGGTGTACCAGCTGCGTATTTATTGGCCGCCAGCTTAATGGCTGCGCCAGGGGCTTTGGTGATCTCTAAAATTATGTTTCCAGAGACGGAGAAATCCGAAACGCAAGGAATGGTGAAAATGGAAATCAGTAAGTCACATGCCAATTTAGTGGATGCAATCGCCGCGGGAGCAAGTGAAGGATTAAAAGTGGGCATGAACGTGATTGCGATGTTGATCGGATTTATTGCCTTAATTGCTTTGGTCGATTTGGGATTGGGGCATATTGGCGCTTGGATAAATTTGCCGGAACTTTCTATGAATTTAATCTTAGGAAAGGTTTTCTCTGTATTTGCTTTTGCAATGGGCGTGCCGGCACAGGATGTGGAAGTGGCAGGTGCGTTGATGGGCAAGAAAATGGTGGTAAATGAGTTTGTGGCTTATTTAGATATGGTACATTTGAAAGATACCTTAGATCCGAAGACCATTGCCATTACGAGCTTTGCACTTTGTGGATTTGCAAATTTTTCATCTGTGGCGATTCAAATTGGTGGTATTGGGGAGTTGGCACCGTCCCGTCGGTCCGACTTAGCGAAATTGGGCTTCAAGGCCTTAATTGCGGGAACATTGGCTTCGTATTTATCGGCGACCTTAGCCGGTTTATTATTGTAATATGCGCATTGATCCGGAAACCGTCGAGCGAATAAAGCAAACGGCTGCGGTTGCAGACGTGATCGGGGATTATGTGACTATCAAGAAAAAAGGGGCTAATTATTGGGCCTGTTGCCCCTTTCATGGGGAAAAAACGCCTTCCTTTTCCATTTCACCGAGTAAAGGAATTTACAAATGTTTTGGTTGCGGTAAGGCGGGCGACTCGGTTCGATTTATCATGGACATTGAGGGCTTAGGATACGGTGAAGCATTACGTCATTTGGCGAAAAAATACGGCATCGATATTCAAGAGGAGGAGATGACCGATGACCAGCTCATGCGTCAAAATGAGCGGGAAAGTTTATTGATCATCCTTGAGTTTGCCAAAGAATTTTTCAAAAAACAATTAATTGATTCCGAAGAAGGTCGTTCGATCGCATTACCTTATTTTAAGGAACGTGGATTTTCGGACGCAACGATTCAAGCTTTTGATTTAGGTTATAGTCC